>NZ_JBHUXV010000079.1:0-46504 GCF_042669125.1 Streptomyces sp. NPDC057253
CTCTCCGGGCCCCTTCCGCGTATGCGCGCGGTACTAGCCGAGCGGGAGGCTCTTCACCGGCAGGGTGTCCGCTGCCGGCAGGCCGCCGCCCTTGGTGAGGGAGTCGGTCGGCAGGCCGCCCTTCGTGGCGGTGGACGTCGTGTCGCCGAGGAGGCCCCCGGCGGAACCGGCGGCCTCGCCCGCCGTCTTCTGCGCGACCGGGGCCGCCTTCTTCACGGCCTTGCCGCCGGTCTTGCCCGCGGACGGCAGGGCCTTCTCGACCGTCTTGCCACCGGTCTTGCCCGCGGTCCCGGCCAGCTTCTGCGCCGCGCCGTCCACCGTGTTGCCGGCGTGCGCCCCGTCCAGAGCGGTCAGCCCGCCGAGGTCGGGGGCGGCCGGCAGCTGCGCGGGGGCCGCACTGGCGGCGCCGGCCGCACCGACCCCGGCTGCCGCTCCCGCAGCGACGAGCAGCGCGGCACGGGCGATCCTGCGGGTCAGGGGGAGGGACATGTTGCTCCTTCGACGGAGGAAACGTTGCTAGGACGCCGTGACTACCGCTCGAAGCCGACGAAGGTTGCGGACGCGCAACGTAAAGAGTTGGCAATGCGTCGCATTATCACCTCCGGATAAAAACGGGCAAAAACCTACCGGTCTGAAAGTCCGCCGAATCGATGGAGCCCTTTGTTCGCAAGGGTTCCGGCGCAGACGGGGGTGAGGTGACGAAAACCTGCGCACACCCGCTCCCGCGACGGGCGGACGTGACCCTTCCAGGTGATCTTCCGAACTACCGTGCCGTGAGTATCCGCACCGACCCCGTGGCGCTCTCGCTGCCCGCCGGGCGCCACTTGCTGTCCGTGTTGCCCGCGGTCCACTGCCGCCCCGCGTACGAGACCCGCTCGATGCGCAGCGCGGAGGCGTTGGCGACGGCCCAGTGCGCGAGCTGCCAGCCGCGTTCGGTGAGGCTGCGGTCGCCGCCCGGGCTGGTGTCCTTGCGCACGGGAAGGGTCACGGTGCGCCCGTCACCCCGGGTGGGCGTCGGGCTCGGCGACGCCTTGCCGCCCACTTCCGCCGCGGTCGTCTCCAACGCGTCCCGCCCGAAGTCCCGTACCAGGGCCGACCGCACCGCGTCCGGGCCCGTCGCGGCCTCCTGGGTGCCCGTGGCGGCGGTCCCGGAGGTGGTGGCGGCGGCCCGGGTGGCCTCCTGGCGGCCGTCACAGGTCAGGGTGGCCGCCGAGGTGCCGGTGAGGGCGGCGGCGAGCACGGCGGCGTCCGGCTCGTGCTTGGCGTACGCCTCCGGATAGCCGCTGCGCTGCACCCGCTGCGCGGCGACGGTCAGCGGGAGCTTCTCGTAGTCGTCCACCTTGACCAGGTGCTTGTAGAACTCGCCCGCCGCGTAGGTCGGGTCGAGGATCTCCCGCGGGGTGCCCCAGCCCTGCGAGGGCCGCTGCTGGAACAGGCCCAGCGAGTCGCGGTCGCCGTGCGAGATGTTGCGCAGCCCCGACTCCTGGAGGGCGGTGGCCAGCGCGATGGTCACGGCCCGCTCGGGCAGCCCGCGCCCGGTGCCGACGGCGGTGATCGTCGCCGCGTTCACCGCCTGCTCCGGCGTGAACTCGTACGACGGCCCGCCCGCCCTGCCCGAGACGACTCGGCAGCCCGGACCGTCCGGGCCTCCGGTGACGTACTGCACCACGAGGTAACCGGCGACCGCGCACAGGACCACGAGGGCCGCCGCGAAACGGAGGAGGCGGCCACGGCGTTTGCGAGTAGGAGGCAACGGCTCTGGCATCCGGACAAGATACTGGAGAGTACTGAGGAGCCCGAGCCGGATGGGGACAGAGAAGCGCGCAGCGGCCGCGTTAGGGTCGACAGCATGGCCGACACCCCTCTTGACCTCTCCCTCGACGCGGCTCAGCTGACCGCGCAGCTCGTCGACTTCCCCTCCGAGAGCGGCACCGAGAAGCCTCTCGCGGACGCGATCGAGACCGCCCTGCGGGCCCTTCCGCACCTCACGGTCGACCGCCACGGCAACAACGTCGTCGCGCGCACGAACCTGGGCCGCCCGGAACGCGTCATCCTCGCCGGCCACATCGACACCGTCCCGATCGCCGGGAACGTCCCCTCCCGCCTCGACGACGAGGGCTACCTGTGGGGCTGCGGCACCTGCGACATGAAGTCCGGGGTCGCGGTCCAGCTGCGCATCGCCGCGACGGTCCCCGAGCCCAACCGCGACCTCACCTTCATCTTCTACGACAACGAAGAGGTCGCCGCCCACCTCAACGGCCTGGGACATGTGGCCGAGGCCCACCCGGAGTGGCTGGAGGGCGATTTCGCGGTCCTGCTGGAGCCCACGGACAACCAGGTCGAGGGCGGCTGCCAGGGAACCCTGCGGGTGCTGCTGACCTTCAAGGGCGAGCGTGCGCACTCCGCGCGCGCGTGGATGGGGTCCAACGCGATCCACAAGGCCGCGCCCGCCCTCGCCAAGCTGGCGGCGTACGAACCCCGCAAGCCGGTCGTCGACGGCCTCGAGTACCACGAGGGCCTCAACGCGGTGGGTGTGACGGGCGGGGTCGCCACCAACGTCATCCCCGACTCCTGCGTCCTGACGGTCAACTTCCGCTACGCGCCCGACCGCAGCGAGGCCGAGGCGGAGGCCTTCGTGCGGGACTTCTTCGCGGACTGCGGGGTCGACGAGTTCACCGTGGACGACCACACGGGCGGCGCCCGCCCCGGACTCAACCACCCCGTCGCCCAGGCCTTCATGGCCGCGGTCGGGGGCGTCGCCCGTCCCAAGTTCGGCTGGACGGACGTCTCCCGCTTCAGCGCGCTCGGCGTGCCCGCGGTGAACTACAGCCCCGGTGAGCCGCTGCTCGCGCACAAGGTGGACGAGCGTGTGAAGGTCTCGCTGATCCCGCAGGCGGAGCAGAAGCTGAGGGCGTGGCTGACGGCCTGAGGGGAGTCGGCGCGGTGGCGCTTCGTGGCGGACACGCGCACGTGCCCCCTCCGTAACCCGCGTAGATCTACGCTGAGATGGAAAGACCAGGCAAGCGGAGGGAGCGCACATGGCTACCGGGAACCCCGAGGGCAAGAAGCAACCGCCGGAGGAGCAGCGCCTGGGACCCGTCCTCCGCAGGCGGGGACAGGTCACGGCGAGCACCACCGACCAGCGTCTGCTGGACGCGGGCGGCCCCTCGGACTGGGTCCACACCGACCCCTGGCGCGTGCTGCGCATCCAGTCGGAGTTCATCGAGGGCTTCGGCACCCTCGCCGAACTCCCGCCCGCGATCAGTGTGTTCGGCTCGGCGCGGACACCGGCGGACTCTCCCGAGTACGAGGCGGGCGTGCGGCTGGGCCGGGGCCTGGTGGAGGCCGGCTTCGCCGTGATCACCGGCGGCGGCCCGGGCGCCATGGAGGCGGCCAACAAGGGCGCCTGCGAGGCCAAGGGCACCTCTGTCGGCCTCGGCATCGAGCTGCCCTTCGAGCAGGGGCTCAACCCCTATGTCGACATCGGCCTCAACTTCCGCTACTTCTTCGTCCGCAAGATGATGTTCGTCAAGTACGCGCAGGGCTTCGTGGTCCTTCCGGGCGGCCTCGGCACCCTGGACGAGCTCTTCGAGGCCCTGACCCTGGTCCAGACCCAGAAGGTCACCCGCTTCCCGATCGTGCTGTTCGGCAGCGAGTACTGGGGCGGCCTGGTCGACTGGCTCAAGAACACCCTGGTCGCCCAGGGCAAGGCAGCGGAGAAGGACCTGATGCTGTTCCACGTGACGGACGACGTGGACGAGGCGGTGGCGTTGGTGTCGAAGGAGGCGGGGCGGTAGTCCGCGCGGGGCGTGAAGGCCGGGGGGACTGAAATTCAGCCCCTCCGGCGTTTGAGGAGCGGGGGCCCGAAGGGCAGCGCCCCCGAATCGGGGGTCGAAGGGGGCAGCGTCCCCTGGGGACGGGGCGGGTAGGGGCGGCGGGGGCGAAAAAGTCCCTACGCCAGCCCCCTCCGGGCAACCGCCGGCGCACGATGCCCCGCGATCGACGCCACCATGTCCAGCACCTGCCGCGTCTCCGCCACCTCGTGCACCCGGTACACCTGCGCCCCCAGCCACGCGGACACCGCCGTCGTCGCCAGCGTCCCCACCACCCGCTCCTTGACCGGCTTGTCCAGGGTCTCGCCCACGAAGTCCTTGTTGGACAGCGACACCAGCACCGGCCACCCGGTGGACACCATCTCCCCGAGCCGCCGCGTCGCCTCCAGACTGTGCCGCGTGTTCTTACCGAAGTCATGCCCGGGATCGATCAGCACGGACTCCCGAGGCACCCCCAGCGCGACCGCCCGCTCGGCGAGCCCCACGGTCACCCGCAGAATGTCGGCCATGACGTCGTCGTACGACACCCGATGCGGCCGCGTACGAGGCTCCGCGCCCCCGGCATGCGTGCACACCAGCCCCACCCCGTACCGCGCGGCGACCTCCGCGAGCCCCGGATCGACCCCGCCCCACGCGTCGTTGAGCAGATCCGCCCCGGCCTCGCAGACGGCCTCGCCCACCGACGCCCGCCAGGTGTCGACGCTGATGATCACGTCGGGGAACCGCCGCCGCACCTCCGCCACGAAGCCCACGGTCCGCCGCGCCTCCTCCTCGGCGGACACCTCCTCGCCCGGACCGGCCTTGACCCCGCCGATGTCGACGATGGCCGCCCCCTCGGCCACCGCGTGCTCCACGCGCGCGAGAGCGGGCTCGTCGAGGAACGTGGCTCCCTGGTCGTAGAAGGAGTCGGGGGTCCGGTTGACGATCGCCATGATCACCGGCTCGTGCGCGTCGAACACGCGCCTGCCCAGCCTGAGCATCCCCTGTGACCTCACTTCCCACGTCTGTGTCTTCGGCTTCCGCGGCCGCCTGCGACCCTAACTGTCAGACTCGCATGGCACGATCGGACCCTGACACATTCGACGCCGGCGGCCGGCCGCCGGCAGGGACCATGGGGACCTCAGCGATGGTTATGTTCTTCTTCCTGGTCATCGCACTCGCGGTCGTGGTCGCCGCGGTGACGCTCGCCGTGGTGGGCGGCGGCGACAGCGACGGCCCGCTGCCGGACGTCGCCCCGGAGCGGCTCCAGGACCCCCTGCCGCCGGACCGCCCGGTGGACCGCGCCGACATCGAGAGCCTGCGCTTCCCGCTCGCCGCCCGCGGCTACCGCATGGCCGACGTGGACGACGCCCTCAGCCGCCTCGGCGCCGAGCTCGCCGAGCGGGACGCCCGGATCGCCGACCTGGAGTCGGCGCTGGCCGGCGCGCAGGCCTCCGCGCACGTCTCCATGCGCAAGCCGGAGCACGGCCACGGGGAGCAGCAGTGAGCGCCGCCCTGCCCGGCGCGGACGGCGCCCCGCGCTGCCCCTGGGCCCTGTCCACCCCGGACTACGTGGCGTACCACGACGAGGAGTGGGGCCGCCCGGTCCACGGCGACGACGCCCTGTACGAACGCCTCAGCCTGGAGGCCTTCCAGTCCGGCCTGTCCTGGATCACGATCCTGCGCCGCCGCGGGACCTTCCGGGCCGCCTTCGCGGGCTTCGAGATCGCCAAGGTGGCCACCTTCGACGAGACCGACCGCGAGCGCCTGCTCCTGGACCCCGGGATCATCCGCAACCGCGCCAAGGTCGACGCGACACTGGCCAACGCGCGCGTGCTGGCGGAGTGGACCCCGGGGGAGCTGGACGAGCTGATCTGGTCCCATGCGCCCGCCTCGCACCCGGTCCCCAGGACTCTGGGCGACATCCCGGCGGTCACCCCGGAGTCCACGGCCCTGTCCAAGGCCCTGAAGAAGCGGGGCCTGCGCTTCGTCGGCCCCACCACGGCGTACGCCCTGATGCAGGCGTGCGGACTGGTCAACGACCACCTGGAGACCTGCGTCGCGAGAAGCGGCTGAGCCCTAGCGGCCCAGGTACTCGGGCGCCTGCTTGTTCACGAACGCCCGTACGGCGATCGCGTGGTCCTCGGAGGCCCCGGCCCGGGTCTGGAGCTCGTCCTCCTTGTCCAGGGTCTCCGACAGGGTGTGCGTCGCCGCGTACGCCAGCGACTCCTTGATCGCCGCGTAGGCCACCGTCGGCCCCGAGGCCAGCGCCCGCGCCACCTTCTCCGCCTCCGCGGGCAGGTCGGTGGACGGCACCAGACGGTTCACGATCCCGAGGTCGTGCGCGTCCCGGGCCGACATGGTCCGGGGAAAGAGCAGCAGGTCGGCGGCGCGCCCCGGCCCCACCACCCGCGGCAGGGTCCACGAGATGCCGGAGTCCGCGGTCAGCGCCACCCCCGCGAACGAGGTGTTGAAGGCGGCGGTGTCCGCCGCCACCCGGTAGTCGGCCGCGAGCGCGATCCCGAAGCCGGCTCCCGCCGCGACCCCGTTCACCCCCGCCACCACCGGCTTGGGCATCTCCGTCAGGGCGCGCACGACCGGGTTGTAGTGCTCCTGGACCGTGCTCATGACCTTCGTGGAGCCCTCGGCCAGCAGCCCGATGTGCTCCTTGAGGTCCTGGCCCACGCAGAACGCCCGCTCCCCGGCGGCGGTCAGCAGCACGGCCCGTACGGCGTCGTCCTGCGCCGCCGACTCGACCGCCTCCCGCAGCGCGACCTTCGTGGCGATGTTCAGCGCGTTCATCGCCTCGGGGCGGTTCAGCGTGATCGTCGCGAGTCCGTCGCTCACCTCGTAGAGCACGGTGTCGGTCATGGCGTATCCCCTCCGCAGTGTCCGATGGACCCGATGTCCGAAGGACAGCATGGCGGAGATCGTCGTCCCTCGGCCGGACCGGACGTGTGACCTGCGTCAAAGAATCCTGGAGCGTATTCGGGCGCCCTGGATCCTCGCGGTGGCGGAGTATCGCAGCCACATCGCCGAATTGGGTGGTTTTGCTCGCGCGCGTTGCCCAAGCGATGCCGACTGATGTTGGTCATCGGGTCCTGAGATGCGGGATAATGGCTTGGAAGCAATGTGTTCGATGCCGGTGTCGCGTGTCCCACTTCGACGCGCGTGCCCTCCCAGGGCCGTCGGCTTTGACGATGAGCTGGTTTCAGGAAGGGGAACGAGCATGGCGGCCATGAAGCCGCGGACGGGCGATGGCCCGCTCGAGGTGACCAAGGAGGGGCGGGGCATCGTCATGCGCGTTCCGCTCGAAGGCGGCGGTCGGCTCGTCGTCGAGCTGACCCCTGACGAGGCCGACGCGCTCGGCGACGCCCTCAAGAAGGTCGTCGGCTGACGCGGAACGCGACCATACCCTTTCGGCTGCCCCGGCATCTCCTGAGGTGCCGGGGCAGCGCTCTGCCCGGCCGGACCCACGAATGGCCGTACGGCCCCTGCCCGTCTTCAGAGGCCTGCTTCGAGCCCCGCTTCAGAGCCCTGCTTCAGAGGCCCGCTTCAGAGGCCCGCGGGGCTCAGCGCTTGACCGCGCACAGCAGCCCGTCGCCCACCGGCAGCAGTGACGGCACCAGGTCCTGGGTCTCGCGTACGGCCCGCAGCAGTTCCCTCAGGCGCACCACTTCCGTGGGCTGCGGTCCCGAATCCACCGTGCGGCCGTTGGCGAAGACGCCCTCGAAGACCACGAGGCCACCTGGACGCAGCAGGCGCAACGATTCAGCGAGGTAGTCCATGACCTCCTGCCGGTCGCCGTCGCAGAACACCAGGTCGTAGCCGGCGTCGGCGAGGCGGGGCAGGACGTCCAGCGCGCGGCCCGGGATGAAACGGGCCCGGTTGCTGGCGAAACCGCAGGCACGGAAGGCCTGGCGGGCGAACTGCTGGTGCTCCGGCTCGGGGTCCACGGTGGTCAGCACCCCGTCGGGGCGCATGCCGTGCAGCAGATGGATGCCGGAGACACCGGTGCCGGTGCCGATCTCGGCGACCGCCTTGGCGTCGACGGAGGCCGCCAGCAACCGCAGCGCCGCGCCCGTGCCGGGCGACACCGAGCGCAGCCCCGCCTCACGGGCCCGGTCCCGGGCCCAGAGCAGCACTTCGTCCTCGGCGACGTAGGCGTCGGCGAACGCCCAGCTCGTCTGCCGGTTGCCGGTAATGGCCCTCTCCTTGCCCCGTGGTTGCCTGGGCGTGACTGTATCCGTTGGTGCCGGGAACCCGCAGATGGGACCGGGCGTTTAGAGGGGTGGAGACGCACCCGGGGGGACACAGTTGGATCACGACGCCGAGCAGGCCCTCGAGCAACTGCTGACGCAGGGGACCGAGTGGTATCAGCCCAGATCAAATTCTCGTAAAACCGCTTATCCGGAGCTAACGGGCGAGGTGGCTATGGTAGGGGCTCCACTGGAGACAACCAGAGCCGACAGGGGAGGTGCGGCCGCGCCTGGAGATCGTGGGGGAGTGCTGCGGCGCTTCCTCGGATCGGCGGGCAGGCCGAAATCCGTGAACGACACCGCTGACCACAGCCACGCCGGCGACTACGCCCAGACCGCGACCTTCGCCACCGACGCGGATGGGCAGGCGTGGACTCCGCCCACCTGGGAGGAGATCGTCAGCACGCACAGCGGCCGCGTCTACCGCCTCGCGTACCGCCTCACCGGCAACCAGCACGACGCCGAGGACCTCACCCAGGAGGTCTTCGTCCGCGTCTTCCGCTCGCTGTCCACCTACACACCGGGGACCTTCGAGGGCTGGCTGCACCGCATCACCACCAACCTCTTCCTGGACATGGTCCGCCGCAAGCAGCGCATCCGCTTCGACGCCCTCGGCGAGGACGCGGCCGAGCGACTGCCCAGCCGCGAGCCCTCACCCCAGCAGGTCTTCAACGACGCCCACTTCGACGCGGACGTCCAGCAGGCCCTCGACACCCTCGCCCCGGAGTTCCGCGCCGCGGTCGTCCTGTGCGACATCGAGGGGCTGTCGTACGAGGAGATCGCCGCGACCCTGGGCGTCAAGCTGGGCACCGTGCGCTCGCGGATCCACCGTGGCCGTTCCCAGCTGCGCAAGGCCCTCGCACACCGCTCCCCGGAGGCACGCGCCGAGCGCCGCTCCTTCATGGCCCGGGTCCCCGCGCTGGGGGGAGGGGGCGCGACCGCGTGAGTGGATCACTGCCCAAACCCGGCGAGGGAAGCCTCGCGGAACAGCATCTGGGAGACCGACTCGCCGCCCTGGTGGACGGCGAGCTCGGTCATGCCACGCGCGAGCGTGTCCTCGCGCATCTCGCCACCTGCCCGAAGTGCAAGGCGGAGGCGGACGCCCAGCGCCGCCTGAAGAACGTCTTCGCGGAGGCCGCCCCGCCCCCGCCCTCCGAGAGCTTCCTGGCCCGCCTCCAGGGGCTGCCCGGAGGTGATCCGGAGGACGGCGACAGCTCGCCCTTCGGCGGGGGAGGACTCGGGGGAGGACTGTCGGGACGACCCGGCGCCGGGGTCTTCGGGGTGAGACGCGGCGAGCGCTTCGAGTTCGACTACGTCCCCGCGGGCCCGCACGCCGGCGTGGTTACGCCGTCCGCCGGCCGGGGTTTCCGCATCCATGACGTCAGCCGCCACGACGCCGAGCGCTCCGCCTCGCGCGGTATGCGGTTCGCTTTCGTCGCCGCCGGGGCGGTGTCGCTGGCCGCGATCGCGCTGGGCGGCGTCACCACGGGTGCGCCCGGCGACACCGACGCCCGCGGAGCCGGCAGCAATGTCACTCCGGCGCGCACGTCGGGCACGGGAGCGGCGGTGCCGGAGAACCAGCGCCGGCGCGGTGTGGGTCCGCTGCTCGCGCAGGAACAGGGAGAGCGGGCGCTCGGCAAGACCCCGGTCGCCCCGACCGAGGTCTCCGCTCCGCTGCTGCCCGGTATCCCGGCCCAGGTCCAGGAGGCGGCGCTGCACACCCTCACGGCTCCCGTGGTCGCGGGTGCCGCCGCCATGTCCCCTCTCATACGACCGCTCAGCACCACCCCGCCGCTCACCCTGACGTCCCTCTCCGCCACGCCGGACCTCACCACCTCCGGCGGCCTCCTCGCCGCACCCGTCCCCCACACCACGTCAGCGCCGACGCCCCCCGCCACCGCCCGCTGACCGGCGCCCTGCTCCGGGGCGCGTGAACCTGGTTGAATCCACCCAGAGGTCGACGCGCCGCACATGCGGCCGGTCAGCTGCGGGGAGAGCATGGACGAGGGCAAGCCCACGAAGCCGAAATGGTGGAGCAGACCTCGGGCGCGGGAGGGTTTCGGGCCGGGGGAGTGGGAGGCGCAGAGCAACGCGACCAGGCCCGACTCGGCGGCGCCTTCCGGTGGGGACTTCGAACTGATGGCGCCGGGGGAGATCTCCAGCGCGGGCGTGGGTGAGCCGCCATCCGAGGGCGACTTCGAACTTGCGCCTCCGACGGGTGCGCCAAGGGCCGAGGGCGACGCCGGGCCTGAAGGGCCGCGGGGCGGGGCTGGTGCGGAGGGGGACTTCGTGTTGGTGGCTCCGGTGGGTGGGGGTGGCTCTGAAGAGGACCACGAGCTCACGGCTCCGCGAGGGACGACGGCTGACCTGGACGGGGACTTCGAGTTGGCGCGGCCTGAGTCGGGTGCTGCCTTGCCGACGGAGGAGTCGTCGGACCGTCCTGAGCCTCCGCGTGACTCCGCCGCCGACTCCACCAGCACCCCGCCGTACGGCGTACCGGGCCCCTGGGCCCCCGCCCCACCGGTCCAGCACCCGGCGACGACCTCCACACACGGCACGGTCACGCCGCCGCCTCCGATTCCGCCCTCGGGACCACTCACCTTCGCCCCGCCCGGGCCTTCCGGCGGCTCACCGATCGCTTCCTCACTCCCGGTGGACGTGCCGGACCCGGCCTCGGAGGGCGACGTGCAGCCCCCGGCTCCGCCCTCGCCAGATGACACGGCCACCCCGGTTGCAGCTTCCGCAGGCGACGCCCCCGCCCCAGGCCCCTGGCAGAACTACAACCCCTGGGCCCCCGCCCCCTTCCAACAAACCGGCGCCGCTGTCCCCGGCAAGGGCCGGCGGAGTCGGCAGGGGCTGTTGATCGGGGCCCTGTTGCTCGCGCTCGTGGCCGGTGGGGTCGGGGGCGTCGTAGGGGCGTATCTGGAGCGGAACGGGGTCGGGGGTGACGTCGTGGAGTTGCCGCAGGCCGGGAGGGAGTCCGGGGAGCGTGCGCCCGGGACGGTCGCCGGGATCGCCGCGAGGGCTCTGCCCAGTGTCGTGACCCTGCATGTCAGCGGCGCGACGGAGTCCGGCACCGGAACCGGCTTCGTGCTGGACGGTCTCGGGCACATCCTCACCAACAACCACGTCGTGGAGCCCGCCGGAGCCGACGGCGAGATATCGGTGACCTTCCAGAGCGGCGACACCGCCAAGGCCACCGTCGTGGGGCGGGACAGCGGGTACGACCTCGCCGTCGTCAAGGTGAGCGGGGTCGGAGGGCTGCGGCCGCTGCCCCTCGGCAACTCCGACAACGTCCGGGTCGGCGACCCCGTCGTCGCCATCGGCGCCCCCTTCGACCTGGAGGGCACCGTCACCTCCGGCATCATCAGCGCGAAGGAACGGCCCATCACCGCAGGCGGCGAGCGCGGGGACGGCAGCGACGTGTCCTACGTGGACGCCCTCCAGACCGACGCCCCCATCAACCCCGGCAACTCCGGCGGCCCCCTCCTCGACTCCCGTGCCCGCGTCATCGGCATCAACTCCGCCATCCGTTCCGCCGACGACGGCTCCGGCTCCGACAGCGGCCAGGCCGGCTCCATAGGCCTCGGTTTCGCCATCCCCGTCAACCAGGCCAAGCGCGTCGCGGAAGAGCTGATCGACACCGGCAGGGCGACCCACCCGGTCATCGGCGTCACGCTCGACATGGACTACACCGGCGACGGCGCCCGCATCGGGACCAAGGGCAGCGGCGGCGGGCCGGCCGTGAGCGAGGGCGGCCCGGGCGACAAGGCCGGGCTGGAATCCGGAGACGTGATCACCGCGGTCGACGGCCGCCGCATCCACTCCGGCGACGAACTCATCGTCAAGACCCGCGCCCACCGCCCCGGCGACCGCCTCCGCCTCACGCTGGAGCGGGACGGCAAGGAGGTCACGCTCACGCTGACCCTCGGTTCCTCGGACGGCGGCTGACGCCCACCGATTGACACAAACCCCACAGGGACGACGGCGGATCCCACGCCACAAGGCAAACAACCCGGAAAACCGTTCACCGACCCGCGCCCGGAGCCCTCGGGACAGTACCGGTCATACGGGAACGGCAGGTACCGTGGTCCTGGCCCGGACCCCAAGGAGCTTCAGGTGTTCAATGACATAGGACCGCTCGAGCTGATCACGCTCGTTGTCCTCGCCGTGCTCGTCTTCGGTCCGGACAAGCTTCCGAAGGTCATCCAGGACGTCATGCGGACCATCCGCAAGATCCGCGAGTTCTCGGAGAGCGCCAAGCAGGACATCCGCTCGGAGCTGGGCCCGGAGTTCAAGGACTTCGAGTTCGAGGACCTCAACCCCAAGACGTTCATCCGCAAGCAGCTGGACAATGACGAGCTGGGGCTCAAGGAGATCCGCAACGGCTTCGACCTGAAGAAGGAGATGGCCGAGGTCACCGACGCCGTGCACAGCACGGACAGCTCGTCGTCCGCCTCCTCGTCGTCCTCGTCCGGTGGCCGGATCGACATGACCAAGAAGCCCGAGGAGAACGGCAAGGACGACCGCCCGCCCTTCGACGCGGACGCCACCTGAGCCGTACGCCAGTACGCCACCCGAGCCCTACGCCCCACCAGCAGGCGCCTGCCGAGCAGTTCAGCTCGCGGGCGCCTTTCGCTGTCGTACGCCTGCCACGTGACGCGTTTCATAGCGGACCCGCACGTCGGAAGGCCTGAACCAGCCCCCCGTACGCCTCGCGCGCCGGGCGGTTTCCCGGCAGCTCGGAGCGGTGTGGATATGCTGCCGAGTTGTTGCGCGGGCCGTACGCGAACCAGCGACGCCGCCCGAAGGGGGGCGGGCCGGTGCGGTCCGACGAGAGCTAGTAGGAGGCGTCCGGCACATGGAGACGACGAGCGGGACGGTCGCGCAGGCGCCGGCCGCGGAGGGTGCACAGCAGGTCCCCTCCGCCCGGCGCACGGTCGACGGCTACCTTCAGGCGCCCTTTCCCTGGTACGGCCTCGACGAGGCCTTCACGGGGCCGCGCTGGCTGATGCAGGTCGGCACCTCGGCCGACGGGGCCGTCGAGCACGGGTCGATCGGACACGGTGACGAGCCCTCCGTGAAGAACGAGGCGGGCTCCACGGGGGAGCCGAAGGAGAAGTTCGCGGTCGTGGTGACCGTCGCCGCGAACCCGTCCCGCAGGAGCGCGGACGGCACCGGGCTGCTGGAGGCCACGTCGGTCTCCTCCGCCGCCTGGCTGGCCGGGGTGGGCCTGCTGTCGTTCACCTGGCCCGGGCAGATGGACCACTCCCTGCGCGACGACTGGCTGGACCAGCAGACCGAGACGGCCTGGGTCCTGGCGGACGACCTGGAGGGATCCGACTGGTCGACCCTGTCGCTGCCGGTGGACGGCGTGCCCACGCCCTTCCACTACCGGGAGTCGGAGTTCGGCTGGGTCCTCGCGGGCTCCACCCAGGAGGGGGTGCACGTGGGGGCGTACGGGAGAGGCATGAGCGCGTACGGCCTCGGGTTCGCGATGATCAAGGACATCTCGGCGTACGCCTAGAACGGCGAAGGGGCACCGCGAACCCGGGCGGTGCCCCACATCTGTCCTGACCCGCTGTCCTAGCGGCCCAGTCGCCGCCGTACCCGCCGGACCTGGCGGTTGTCGGCGACCGCGTCGAGCAGCCGGCGTCCGGTGCCGGCCTCGTGGGCCGGGCCCTCCAGCCGCAGCAGGGTGCCGTCACGGACGACGGCGTGGGCGACCGGGGCGTCGGTCTTCGGGAGCTTGACGGGATGGCGTCCGGTCGGGAGCTTCAGCCGGGCGGGAAGCCGGAGCAGAGCCGTCGTCGCCTCACCGATCAGCTCGGCGTCCACCGTCAGGGCGGACACGGTGACCTTGAGGCGCGCCGGGGCCCCGCCGGGGGTGGCCGCCACGTACGGCAACGGCAACGACCGCTCACCGCGCGCGGTGTTCGCCGCGGCGGCAGCGGCGGTGTCGGAACCCAGTCTCCGCTGACGCTGGTCCACGTCGAGGGCGAGCTGACCGCTGCCGGTCCAGTACGGCAGCGCGAGCCGCCCGCCGGTCAGCGCGGGGCCCGCGGCGGGGGCACCGGGGGTGCCGTCGCCGGTCAGGCGGACCATGCGGTCGATGCCCAGCAGCTGGACGTACGCCCACACGTCGTGCACACCGCGCTCCAACGGCCGCCCGCCCGCGAGCCGTTCGGGGTCGAGCAGGAGCCGCCCGGACGCGACGAGCCGCGACCGCCCCTCGCCGGCCGGCTCAAGTCGCACCTCCAGGTCACCCTCGGGATACCACCAGTCCTCCCGGTCCCGGTCCTTGACGACCAGTTCGGCGTACGCCAGCCGGAACGGATCGCGGACCTCCCAGCCGTCCTCGGTCCCCGGCACCCCGGCCAGCAGCTCCGGGTCCAGCCACCGCTTCCCGTCCCGCTCGACCAGGACCAGCGGCTCGCCGTCCCCGCGCAGCAGCTCCAGCGTGACATCGGCGACCAGCCGCCCGTCCGCCCAGCGCAACTCACCCACAGTGCTGCGGGCCTTGACCTCACGAACCCGCTCGGCGAGCGCGAGGGCCCCGTCGAAGTCCCCGGCCTCCAGCAGCTCGGCCCGCAGCCGCGACACGACGGGCAGCCCCTCCCGTACGGCCGCGGGGAACTCCTCGACGGCCAGCCGCCGCGCCGCCTCGAACCGCTCGCGCTGCTGGACGGGGTCCTCGCGGAGGATCTCGGGCTCGCGGGTCCGGGAGAGGACCTCGACGTGGTAGAGCCGGTGCAGGAGGCGGTTCTGGAGCGCGTCGACGTCGTCGGACGCGCTTGTGCCGTCCTTGATCTGGCGCACGATGGTGCGGCAGTTGTCCCAGAAGCCGTGGCGCGGATTGAACCGATGCTGGGTGTTGTTGCCGCCGTCGTCCCGCTTCATCCAGTAGTAGCAGGGGTAGTCGGCGAGGATCGAGATGCGCTCGGCCTTCAGATAGGCGGCGCTGACGAAGGCCAGGTCCTCCAGGATCCAGGGGCCCTCGGGGAACGTGAGGCCGTGCTCCTCGACGAAGGCCCGCCGGAACATCTTGTGCGGGGACATGCTCTGCATGAGCTCGTCGTTCTCGATCGTGCAGGCGCCGACCGTGTGCCGGAACAGCCGCCGGGGCCGCACCATCGTGCTGGACATCTTGCCGAGCACCACGTCGGCGTCATTGCTCCTGGCGTGCTCGTACAACCGCTCCAGGGCCTCGGGCCCGAGCATGTCGTCGTGGTCGACGAACTGGATGTACTCGCCCTTGGCGTGCCGCATGCCGAGATTGCGGGGCGCGCCCGGCCAGCCGGAGTTGGGCCGGGTGTGCACCTGGACGTTGGGATGTGCGGACGCGATCTTCTGGAGCCGACCCAGTGTGTCGTCCGTCGACCCGTCGTCGACGTAGATGACCTCGTACTCGTCGGCGGGCAGACTCTGCCCGAGCAGCGACGGCGCGCACTCGTCGACGTACTTCCCGGTGTTGTAGACGGGGACGATGACGCTGACTTTGACTCTCGGCATTCCACGGACCCTACCTGCCGTCCGGGCTCCGGTGGGTCGTTCGTGAGTGGAAGCGCGATCCGAAACCCCGAAATCGCCACCCAGGACCATGACGGCGCGCATTTCAAAAAGAGGTGCGCACAAATGGGTGATCGTGGATAGGGCGAAATCCCGATCCCTGTTTCCGGGGGTTTCGTCTGCTCCTGTGGAGCTTGCTTGAGTCATGAACGTATCACGACCTCCCTGCGTCTGGTGGATGGGTATTCGGTGAAGGAGTGGCTGGATGTCGACGGTTGAGGCACCTGAATGCGGCTTTTGTGTCGCTTAGAAGTCAACAATCCGCTTCCAGTTGGTTGCAGTGCGTAAATCAAAGATGTCATATCCTGCGCAATTGCGTGGGTGCTCTTTTCCCGTGAAGCCTTGACGCTCTTTATTTTTCTCGTATTTAGTTTCTTCTTACGTCATTCATAGGGTGGCCTTACGTGGGTGCACCAAAAGGGGAAACAAGGGGTGGAGTGTGCGCACGCGTACACAGTTGGCCGGGGGGTTGGCCGTATCGGTCGGCTTGTTCCTGGCCGTTACGGGGGGCGTGACGTTGACCTCGTCACAGGCGGCGGCGGCCACGTGCACGGCGGGAACGTCGAGCGACTTCAACGGGGACGGCGTGGCCGACACGGCGATCGCGGATCCCGAGGCCACAGTGAGCGGGGCCAAGATGGCCGGGCTCGTGCGCGTCGCGTACGGGGGTGGCAAGGGGGTCTCGGAGATCTCGCAGGCCACTACCGGCATGCCTGCGTCTCCCGAGGCCGGTGACGGCTTCGGCGTCTCCATCGCCGCCTACGACGTCGACAGTGACGGATGCAGCGACCTGGTGGTGGGAACGCCGTACGAGGACGTCGTGAAAGACGGCGTCAATATCGTCAACGCAGGCGCGATCTATGTCATCCACGGCTCGCCCAACGGCATCGGGGCGGGCTCCCTGATTCAGGGGTACACCCAGGCGGGTCTCGATCCCGCTACCTCGACCGAGGCCTCCGACTGGTTCGGGTTCGCGGTGAAGGCGGGTGCGACCGCGAGTGGCTCGCCGTACCTGATCGTGGGTGTCCCGGGTGAGAACGTGACCGTGGACGGCAAGAGCTACGCCGACGCCGGCTGCATCGAATACGTACAGGGCACCACCACGAAGGCCCTCAGTGAGAACGATCCCGGGGTGCCCGGCGCCGTCGAGGCCAACGACCGCTTCGGTTACTCGCTCGCCGGGACCAACCGCTACTTCGCGGTCGGAAGCCCGGGAGAGGCCGTCGGTGACGCGGAGTTCGCGGGAGGGGTGGCGGTCTTCAACCACACCCTCGCCGGTGGCATGCCCACGCCGATAGCAGGGATCGACCAGGACAGCGCCGGCATCGCAGGCGTGCCGGAAGCCGGCGACGGATTCGGCACCTCGATCTCCATGACCGGCTACCGGCCAAGCGACCAGACATACAACTCGGACGTCCTGCTCGCCATCGGAATGCCCGGCGAGGATGTCGGCACGGTGGCGGACGCAGGCGGTGTCTCCGTCGTGCGCGTCCAGCCCTCTGGCACATTCACCCAGGTCACGGCAATGGATGCCACGACACCGGACGTCGAGGGCGACGCGGTCGCCGGTGACGCCATGGGGCAACGCGTGGCCATCGCCAACACCGACTCCAGCGTCGTGACCAGCGCCGCCACGGTCCGTCTGGCCGTCGGAGAGCCCGGCAAGGACACGGCGACCGTGAAGGACACGGGCGCGATCCACATCTTCCGGCCGCTCGATTCCGCCATCGGCACGGCCGACAAGCTCCTCACCCGCGGGTCCGGGCTCCCCGGCACGGCGACGGCCCGGGACTACACCGGCATGGCACTCACGGCCGGCAGCACCAACCTCTATGTGGGAGTCCCGTACAGCAAGGCGGCGGGCACCACCAAGGGTGTCCTCTATGTCATGCCGTGGACGGACGTCGACGGCGCCACGAACACGGGCACCACCACCTACCAGCCCGGCTCGGGCGGCCTGCCCGACGCGGGGGCGGCTTTCGGGGCGATGCGATGAACGCGGGACCGAGGAGAACAAGACACAGCGCCATGAAGAACCGAAAGAGACGCCCCTTCATCGCCGCCGCCACCATCGCGGCGCTCCTCACCCCCGGCCTCGGCATCCTCCCCGCCCCCGCCGTCGAGCAGACCGCCGCCGACGCGAGCGCGGCCACGGGAAGCGGCGCGTCCCTCTCCCCGTCCGACGCCCAGGCCAAGGCCAAGAAGTCCGGCAAGGCCGTCGAGATCCAGACGCTGCGTGACGAACGCAGCACCACCGTTGCCAACCCCGACGGCACCTTCACCACCAAGCAGTACGTCCAGCCCGTCCGCACTCGCAAGGACGGCAAGTGGACGGACATCGACACGACGCTGGTCAAGCAGAAGAACGGCACCCTCGCGCCGAAGGCCGCGACCACCGCGATGTCCTTCTCCGGCGGCGGTGACACGTCCTTCGCGCAGATCGAGAAGGACGGCCACGGGCTCTCCCTCGACTGGCCGACGAAGCTGCCCGAGCCGAAGATCGACGGCTCGACCGCCACCTACGCCGACGTCCTGGACGGCGTCGACCTCAAGGTCACCGCCAGTGCCGAGGGGTTCTCGCACGTCCTGGTCGTCAAGAACGCCGAGGCGGCCGCCAACCCGGAGCTGGCCGAGCTCGAACTCCCCGTCGACACCGACTCCGTGGACCTCACCGAGGACACGGACGGCGGCCTCACCGCCACCGACCCCGGTGCCGGGGGAGCCGTCTTCGAGGCGCCGCAGCCGCTGATGTGGGATTCCGCCCAGGAGGGCGACTCAGCGGAGGACACGGACGGGACCGCTGACACCGAGTCCGTCACCCCTCCCGACGGCGCCCAGGTCGCCGACGTGGGTCTCGACGTCTCCGGAGACACGGTCACCCTCACCCCGGACCAGAACCTGCTCACCGACAAGGACACCGTCTACCCGGTCTACATCGACCCGGTCGTCAAGACCGCCAGCCGCACCGGCTGGACGATGGTGTCCTCGTACTGGTCGCAGAACTCGTACTGGAAGTTCGACGACGACGAAGGCGTGGGCCGCTGCCCCACCGACGTCTCGGTCCGCTGCGCCAGCTCCACCGACGTCAAGCGCCAGTTCTTCGCCCTGCCCACCGGGTCCTTCGAGGGCAAGGACATCGTCAGCGCCGAGTTCGCGGTCACCCTGGTCTTCACCTACAACTCGTCCGCCCGTGAGGTGCAGCTGGCCCGGGTGAACAGCACCGGTGCCAGCGCGATCAGCTCGAAGACGAACTGGGCCAACCAGCCGGGCTCCAAGGCCACCGTCGACACCAAGTCGCCCACGGCCAACGCGGGTTCGTGCACCTCCACCAACCAGAACGCCGTGTTCAACGCCAAGAGCGCCGTGCAGACCGCGGCCGACAAGGGCTGGGACACCACCACGTTCCGGCTCAAGGCCGGCAGCGAGTCCGACACCTCGTACTGGAAGCGGTTCTGCGGAAACGCCTTCCTGTCGGTGAAGTACAACCGCCCGCCGCTGGAGCCCGCCCAGTCCGACCTCAACATGAAGCCCGGCGGCAGCTGCGAGTACGGCAGCGCGACCGAGCACTACGTCACCAGGGCACCGCGCGTCTCCGCCGTGGTCCGGGACTACGACCACGGTGACACCGGCGCCAACTCCGAGACGCTGCAAGCCCAGTTCAAGGTCTGGTGGACCTCGGGCAGCACCACGGTCACGCACTATGCGACGACCGCCAAGAAGACCACGGTGGACTCCAGTTGGAGCGACCAGACCGGCGTGGCCACCTTCTTCTACACCATCGGGGAAGACATCTCGGGCGACGGCGAGGCCGGATTCAGCATTCCGCCGGACGTCACCGTCGCCTGGGCGGTCCGCGGTTACGACCAGGAGTCGTACGGTGCCTGGTCGACGGAGGGGAACCAGACCCGCTGCGAGTTCATCTACGACAGCACCAAGCCCGGGGCGGCGGTGATCACCTCGGCCGAGTACCCGGACGACGACGCCTGGCACGCGGGAGTCGGCGACTACGGCAACTTCACCATGGACTCGCCGGCCAACGACGTGACGCAGTACCGCTACTACTTCACCGGGCCGAACGCCGACAGCGCTCAGAAGACGGCGGCGGCCGCATCCGCCGGCGGCCCCGCGACCATTCGCTGGATGCCGCCGAGCGAGGGACCGTACACCCTGCACGTGACATCGGTGGACGGTGCCGGTCGTGCACAGCAGACACCGACCGTCCACGTCTTCCAGGTCAGCGACGGCCGGGCACCGGTCGCCGCCTGGACCCTCGGTGACGTCAGGGGCTCCACCAAGGCGGCCGGCAGCGGAAGCACTTCCGATGCGACTGCCGGTTCCGGAGTGACCTTCGGAGACACGGGCCCTCTCGGCTCCACCGACACCGCGGCCACCTTCGACGGCACCGACAAGGCTTACCTGGACGCGGGCGCGCCCGCGGTCGACACCGGCTCCACCTTCTCCGTGAGCGCCTGGGTGAAGCTGCCGGCGATCCCCACCGAGAACATGACCGTGGTGAGCCAGGACGGCACCGCCAAGCCCGGCTTCGAACTCGGCTACGACGTGGACAGCGCCTCCTGGACCTTCCGCATCCCGATCAGCGACATGGAGTCCCTCGGCAGCTGGAAGGTGTCCGGCGCCACCGCCGTCGTCGGCAGCTGGACGCACCTCATCGGGGTGTACGACGACGAACTCGGCAAGCTGATGCTCTACGTCAACGGCGTCCTCGTCGCCGACGACGTCCAGGCCCGGCACACCGTCTGGAGCTCCTCCGGCGCCGTGCAGATCGGACGCAGGCTGGACCTCGACGGCTACACGGCCGCGCTCAAGGGCAGCGTCGCCGACGTCAAACTCCACGACCGGGTGGTCCCGCCCGCAGAAGGCCAGGAACTCGGCGGCATCCAGCCGCACCAGCTCGCCTACTGGCAACTGGACTCGGCCACGGGCGGTGTCTCTCCGGAGACCTCGGGCGGCACTGGGCTGACCCTTGGGGGTGGCGCCTCGATCTACACCATCCCGGACGACTCCTGCGACCCCGAGGCCGACCCCGACTGCAAGCCGCCCACCGAGCCGTTGTGGGGCGACGGGCACCTGGCTCTCGACGGTGTCGCCGGGTATGCCACCCGCGCGGCCGCAGGACCGCTCTCCGCGCAGGACAGCTTCACCCTCACCACGCGCGCCCGGCTCGCCGCGGCGAACCCGACGACGGACCAGACGGTGCTCTCGCTGTCCGGTGCCAATGGCACCGCCATCAAGGTCAAGTACTCGGTGGCCGACACCCGTTGGCAGCTCGTGGTGACCAACGGCGACACTGCCGCTCCGGTGACCACCACCGCGCTCGACAAGGGCAAGGCGCCGAACGCCACGGGTACCGGCGATCACCTCGCGCTGGTCTACAACGCCGTCTTCGGTGACGTCCTCCTCTACGTCAACGGCGTCGCCGCGGTGGACGTCTCCTGGGACAACTCCTGGAACTTCAGCACCACGAACCTCCAGGTCGGCCGTGCCCTGACCGGAAAGACGGCGGGCGAGTACTTCTCCGGTGCCGTGGACGAGGTGCGGATGTACCAGGGGCCGCTGGACGCCTCACTGGTGTCACTCGTGGCCGGTCTGCCCGGCGGCTCCAGCATCGAGGAGAACGCGGCGTAACCAACCCTCGGTGTGGGCGGGCGGCTTCGATGCCGCCCGCCCGTCCCGACGTCTGTCTTCATCCCTCATTCCCCTCACCATCTAGGAGAGTTGATGTCCTCGCCTCCCTGGTTCCGGTCCCCGAGACCGGCCTGGCGAAGCGGTCGCAGACGGGCCGCCATGGTCCTCGGCCTCGCGCTGTCCATAGGGCTGCTCCCGCAGTACGCCCCCACCGCCACCGCGGACAGCGGCCTGACCCGCCCCAAGTCGCAGACCGACCTCGACGACCCGGTGCGCGGCAAGAACGCCACTCCCGAGACCTTCAAGAAGACGGACCAGGCCGAGAAGGCCGCGGTCAGGAAGACCGAGAAGGCGGACTGGCCGGGAGCCGGCAGCGCCGAGGTCCAGCTCAGCGGCAAGGCGGTCAAGGCCAAGGGCCTGCCCCTCACCGCGAAGGCGGCAGGCGGCACCAAGGGTGCCGACTCCGTCCGTCTGGAAGTGCTCGGCCGTAAGGCCACCGAGGCGGCGGGGGTGGACGGCGTCCTGTTCACCGTCGCCCGCACCGACGCCGGCGCCACCGCTGGACCGGCCCAAGTCAGCCTGGACTACTCGGACTTCGCCGACGCTTTCGGCGGTTCCTACGGCTCCCGGCTTCGCCTGGCCACCTATCCGTCCTGTGTCCTGACCACGCCGGAGAAGAAGGCCTGCTCGACACCGACGTATCTGAAGACGTCGAACGACGAGGCCAAGCAGACGCTCACCGCGACCGTGCAGGCGGCCGGTGACAGCTCCGGCCCCTCCGCTCAGCTTCTCGAAGCCGGTTCGGCCGCTTCCTCGGCGACCATGGTGGCTGCCACCGCGGGCAGCAGCGGCGACGGCGGCTCCTACAAGGCCACCAGCCTGGCGCAGTCCTCGCAGTGGGGCGTCGACACCAGCTCCGGTGCCTTCACCTGGTCGTACCCGATGACCACCCCGCCGGTCCCCGGCGGCCTCCAGCCGACCGTCGGCCTGAGCTACAACTCCCAGTCCATCGACGGCCAGACGGCGACCACCAACAACCAGGGCTCGTGGATCGGCCAGGGCTTCTCCTACGAGCCCGGCTACATCGAGCGCAGCTACAAGTCCTGCGCCGACGACGGTCACGCCGACACCAACGGCGACGAATGCTGGGCGTTCGACAACGCCACGCTCTCGCTCACCGGTGGCAGTTCCGGGCGGCTCGTCAAGGACAAGAGCGGCGAGTGGCGGATCAGCTCCGACGACAACTCCAAGGTCGAGCACCTGACCGGCGCCACCAACGGTGACGACAACGGCGAGTACTGGAAGATCACCACCGCCGACGGCACCCAGTACTGGTTCGGCCTCAACCGGCTGACCGGCTACGCGAGCGGCAACGAGGAGACCGGCTCCACCTGGACCGTTCCCGTCTACGGCGACGACAGCGGCGAACCCTGCTACAACGCGACCTTCGCCAACGCGTACTGCACCCAGGCCTGGCGCTGGAACCTCGACTACGTCGTGGACCCGCACGGCAATGCCCTGTCGTACTTCTACGGCACGGAGACCAACTACTACACGCAGGGCCTGAAGACCACGGAGAACGGCAAGGCCTACATCCGGGGCGGCTACCTCAAGCGCATCGACTACGGTCAGCGCGACAAGCAGGTGTACTCCACCAAGCCGGCCGCCCAGGTCGTCTTCACCACGGCCGAGCGCTGCGTGGGCTCTCTGACGGACTGCTCCGCGGGGGCGCTCACCGACACCACGGCCGGCGACTGGCCGGACGTCCCCTGGGACCAGAACTGCAAGGCGAACACCAAGTGCCCAGGCCAGAACTCGCCGACCTTCTGGACCCGCAAGAAGCTCACCAAGATCACCACGCAGATCCGCACCGGCGACTCGGCCTACACCCCGGTCGACGAGTGGAGACTCAGCCACATCTTCACCGACAACGGTGACGCCTCGAAGTCCCTGTGGCTGAACAAGATCGACCACACGGGCAAGGTCGGCACCGACGCCTCGGTCCCCTCCGTGGAGCTGTACGGCACCCAACTCCCCAACCGTGTCGACGAGTCCGGCGACAACCTGCTGCCCTTCTACCGGTACCGGCTGTCGGGCGTCCTCAACGAGAGCGGTGGCGCGCTCAGCGTCAACTACGCCGCCAACCAGTGCACGACGAGCAACGTCCCGGCGGAGGACTCCTCCGTCAAGCGCTGCTTCCCGGTGAAGTGGAACCCGCCGGGTGTCACCGACCCGATCACCGACTGGTTCCACAAGTACGTCGTCCAGTCCGTCGTCCAGACCGACCTGACCGGCGACAACCCCGACCAGGTCACCTCCTACACCTACGTCGGCGACGCGGGCTGGCGGAAGACCCCGGCCGACGGCATCTCCAAGGCCGAGTACCGCACCTGGAGCGACTGGCGCGGCTACGGCAAGGTCCAGGTCGTCACGTCGGCCGGCACCAACTCCGCGTCCAACACCAAGTCGGAGCACGTGTTCTTCCGCGGCCTCGACGGTGACGTCAACAAGGCCGGCGCCACCCGGTCCGTCAAGGTCAGCGACTCCACCGGCGGTTCCTACGACGACTCCGACTGGAAGGCCGGCCAGGAGCTGGAGACGATCACCTACAACGGTGACGTCGTCACCGAGAAGTCGGTGACCGTTCCCTGGACGGCGGTGACGGCGACCGAGGTCCGGGACTGGGCCACCTACCAGGCCCGTTATGTGGCGACCGGTTCGGTGGACACGTACACGGCCCTCGCGGCGGGCGGTTGGCGACACCTCAAGTCGTCCACGACGTACGACGGTTCGACCGGACGCGCGACCATGGTCGACGACGACGGCGAGGTCGGCGTCGCCGACAACCAGTGCACCCGCACGGAGTACGCCGACAGCGCGAGCGCGCACATCTACTCGCTCGCCTCCCGGGTGGAGAAGGTGGGCGTCGACTGCGCCTCGACCCCGAACCGCGCCAAGGACGTCATCTCCGACGAACTGACGTACTACGACGGTTCGTCGACGCTGGGCGCGGCCCCGACCAAGGGCGATCCGACGACGACCAAGCGGCTGCAGTCGCACAACGGCACCACGGCGACGTACCAGACGACGGCGGTGACCAACTACGACGACTACGGGCGTCCGAAGGTGGTGAAGGACGCGGAGACGGCGTCGTCGCCGACGCAGTACACGTCCTCGACCGTGTACACCGACACCTACGGCCTGGCGACGAAGGCCGTCGTCACCAACGTCGACGGCTGGACGACCTCGACCGAGTACGCCCCGGCCTGGGGTCAGCCGACGGCCAAGGTGGACCAGAACGGCCTGCGCTCCGACCTCGCCTACGACGGCCTCGGCCGCCTGGTGTCCGTGTGGATGCCGGACCGCCCCAAGGGGAACAACTTCACCCCGTCCATCAAGTACGAATACCTGATCCGCGGCGACGACGGCCCGGCCGCCGTCCACACTCAGAAGATCGAGAACGACGGGACGTCGTACGGCAGTGAATGGTCGCTGTACGACGGCTGGTTGAGGCCCAGGCAGGAGCAGACCGAGGGCGAGGGCGGCCGTATGGTTGCCGACACGCTCTACGACGGCTCGGGTCGCGTGGCACAGGTGAACGACACCTACTTCACCACCAAGGCCCCGTCCTCCGACCTCTTCGATCCGGTCGACGCCGACCTGCACGCCCAGACGGTGACGACGTACGACGGCGCGAGCCGTACCACGGCCTCCATCTTCAATGTCCAGGGCACGGAGAAGTACCGCACGACGTACACGTACGGCGGCGACCGCGTCACGACCACCCCGCCGAAGGGCGGGGTCAGGACGACGGTGGTGAAGGACGGCCGGGACCGCACGACGACCCAGATCCAGTACCCGACGGACGGCGCGGCCGTCACCACGTCCTACGGATACAACGCGGCCGGTCTGCTCACCAGGGTGACCGACGACAAGGGCAACAACTGGGGCTACACATACGACCAGTTGGGCCGGAAGGAGACTGCCTCCGACCCCGACGCGGGCTCGTCCTCGTACACCTACGACCTGCTGGACCGTCAGACGTCGGTCACGGTCAACGGTGACAAGACATCGACGCTCTACGACGAGTTGGGCCGGGTGGCCTCCACCTGGCAGGGCGAGCCGACCACCGGCACAAAACTGTCGGTGTCGAAGTACGACACGGTCTACAAGGGCGAGTTGTACGGCGTCTACACGTACAAGGACGGCGCGGTCTACTCGTCGGTGACCTACCCGACCCTCGACGTCAACAACGACTACCTGCCCCTGTCGACCAAGTACTACCTCTCCAAGACGGCCGAGCCGCAGCTGGGCGGGACGTACGAGTTCGGGGCCGGGTACAACACCGACGGCACGGTCAACTACCAGACCCTGCCTGCGGTTGCCGATCTCGCCGGTGAGTCGGTGACGAACGTCTACGACGGCCTTCGGCGTCCCGTGGGCCTCAACACCTCACTCGGCGGCCTGAGATACGTCACGGACGCGTCGTACTCCCCGACGTCGAACCTGGAGACCCTGGAGCTTCACACAGGTGAGTCGACGGCGAAGAAGACCTGGATCAACAACTACTACGAGGCGGGCACGAACCGCCTGACCAACTCCTCGGTCCGGGTCGAGGGCGCGTCGGCGGTCGCCTACGACGCCGACTACACCTACGACGCCGCCGGAGACATCCTCTCGATCGCGGACACGCCGTCGAGCGGTACGAGTGACGTGCAGTGCTTCTCGTACGACGGTCTCGGCCGGGTCTCCTCGGCGTGGACGTCGTCCGTGGCGTCGAACGGCGCGAAGGGCACGGGCGGTACGGACGCGTCCTGCGCGTCGGGCGCCTCGGCGTCGACCGTCGGGGGAGTCTCCCCGTACTGGACGGACTACAGCTACGACACGCTCGGCAACCGCACCGGCGAGGTACGGCACGGCCTGAACGGCACGGCGACGTCGACCCGCAGCTACAAGTACGGCGAGACGGGCTCGGGCCCGAACGGCGCCGCGTCCGGCCCGCACACGGTGTCGTCGGTGACGCAGCAGACCGCTGCGACGAGCACGACCCCGCAGGTGACGTCCCGGGACAGCTACGTCTACGACGCCTCGGGCAACACCACCAAGCGCGTCCTGGACGGCGACACCCAGTCGCTGGCCTGGGACAAGCAGGGCGAGCTGACGCAGGTCACCAACGCGGACGCGTCGGTGACGACGTACAAGTACGACGCGCAGGGCTCCCGGATCCTCCGTGACACCCCGACGGAGAAGACGTTCTACCTCCCCGGCACGGAACTCCACTACGACAAGGCCACCGCCAAGGTCACGGCCACCCGCTACTACACCTTCGCCGGCACGACGGTCGCGATGCGGGAGGCGGACGGCGTCCACTTCCTCGCCTCGGACCACCAGGGCACGGCGGAACTGGCGGTCGACGCGAAGACGGGCACCATCACCCGCCGTCGCATGGACGCCTTCGGCAACGCGCGCGACGAGTCGACGTCCTCGGCGTCCGGCTGGGTCAACGACAAGGGCTTTGTGGGCGGCACGGTCCAGAAGTCCACAGGCCTGACGACCCTCGGCGCCCGCGAGTACGACTCCGACACCGGCCGCTTCATCTCCGCCGACCCGATCATCGACTACACCGACCCTCAGCAGATCAACGGTTACGCCTACGCCAACAACAGCCCGGTCTCCAACAGCGATGCCTCGGGCCTGCGTCTGGCCGAATGCGTGGGCGGCTGGAACCAGTGCGGCCCGGGTCCGAAGAAGCACTCGGGCGCGGTAGACAGCGACGGCGACGGCAGGGCGGACCCGAGCGCCGGCAACAGCACCTACACGGAAGCCCAGGCCAGGGCCGACATCGCCCGCGACGCGGAGGACTCCGCGAAGCAGAAGGCGATAGCGATCGCCAAGGAACTCGGCAAGATCGCGGCCGACGAACTGGGCATCACTGACGCCCTGGACTGCTTCACGACAGGCAACCTCGCAGCCTGCGGCAACACCGCCCTCAACGTGGTGTCGTCCTTCCTGGGCGGCGGCCCGCTGGCAAAGCTGGCGAAGAAGTACCTGCTCCGCTGGGACAAGGCCGCGGCCTTGGGGAAGCGGATCTGGGGTCTGGGCAAGGACCTGTTGAGCACCTTTAAAGACTGGAGAGAGAGCAGAAAGGCGGCGAAGGCAGCCGAGGGAGCAGCCAAGCAGTGCAATAGCTTCACGCCTGAGACCAGCGTGTTGATGGCTGACGGCTCGTCAAAGAAGATCGCTGACGTCCGCGTCGGAGACGAGGTCCTAGCCACGGACCCGGCTACAGGCGAGACCAAGGCCGAAGGCGTGACCGCCGAGATCAAGGGCACTGGTCTGAAGCATCTCGTCAAGGTCACTGTTGACACTGATGGCACTAGCGGAGGCAAGACAGCCTCGATCACTGCCACTGAGGGGCACCCGTTCTGGGTCGCAGCGCTGGGCAAGTGGATCAACGCCACGGATCTCAAGCCTGGCGAGTGGCTTAGGACAAGCGCTGGCACTCATGTACAGATCACTGCGGTCAGGAGGTGGGCCGCTCCGTCGACCGCTCACAACCTCACGGTCGCGAATCTGCACACCTACTACGCCCTGGTCGGCAGGACCCCCGTCCTTGTGCACAACGATCCGGTGGACGTGTGTATTCTGCCCTCTCACGGCATTGACGCGACGAAGTACCCGCAAACGGCTCAGCACGTCTCGGATGCCCAGGCTGACGGCCACGCCTCTCTGCTGACGATCCGTCGCGTCGGAGCCAAGCAGAACCGTAAGGACTCGCTGCGTGGAGTTAAGACGCAGAAGGGTAAGGATCGCGACGAATACCCGCCGGCCATGTTCGAGGAAGGCGGTACAGGGGCGAGTGTTCGCCATATCGATCCGGGTGACAACCGGGGAGCTGGTTCAACAATGGGTAACGCCCTTGGGCAATATCCGGACGGTACGAAGGTCGTAGTCTATGTCAGATGAGGACATTTCAGGAGCGCTTAAGTCCCCTGTTGATCGACTCTTGGAGATTTCGTCTCCAGCGCTGGCTGATGAAGAGGGAAGCGGTACTGGAGAGCTAGGGGAGTTGTTGCGACGCCGAAATGGCTTCTATGCATTCCTAGGGGCGCTCCATGTATTCCCTACTGTCGCCAGCGGTGAGGAAATTTCGCAAGCTGAGTGGAATGCGGATGCTCTCTGGAAGGGCTCGTATCCCAACCTTGGTGCCGAATACACAGCCTTTGCGGAAGACGTATTCGGTGGGCAGTTCCTTCACTCGGAATCAGGTGTTTTTCAGCTGGAACCTGAGACGGGGGAGCTGGAGAGGATCTCAGCAGACATTCCTGACTGGTGCGCTGCCCTCCTGGAGGAACCAGAGGTTCTGACGGGATACCCGTTGGCAGAAGAGTGGCAGGAGCGTCACGGCAGACTGCCGATCGGGAAGAGATTGATCCCCCGGACCCCCTTCGTTCTGGGTGGCGATTTTGCGTGCGAAAACCTGATGCTAGTGGATTCGGCAGAGAGTCTAAGGTGGCGAGCGGAGCTTGCCGCGCAGATCCGTGACGTTCCGGATGGCGGGAAAATTGTCCTTCGGTATGGGTAGCTCGATGAGCAAGCGGTGTGATTGACCCGGAAGAGCCCCACAGTGTGAAAGTGGGGCTCTTCTCTATCTTGCTGTTTTCTGCTCGTCAGGTTTAAGGTCGCAGTAAAAGGCTTCTTTTACTGCGATGGCGAAACCGTCATGACCTCAGGATCGGTCATTTGCTGTTCATAGACGTTAGGGTCAGGTATGGGCCGCATTGCTGGTAGATGCGGCCGGACTGGCAAGCCCGATGAGGATTCTTTTCCTTGCCGAACAGCCTGACCGGCTCTAGGGAGGCTCCAGGTTCGCCCTGTGGAGGCTCGTCCTCTCTCAGAACTTGTTCCTAGGCGTGATCCCCAGCGACAACCCCGAAAGCCCCCGCTGCCGTCCCCCCAGCTTCCCCGCGATCCCCCGCAGCGCGGCCCCCGCCGGGGAGTCCGGGTCGCTCAACACCACCGGTTTGCCCTCGTCGCCGCCCTCGCGGAGGCGGACGTCGATCGGGATCGAGCCCAGGACCGGGACCGTGGCGCCGGTCGTGCGCGTCAGGCCGTCCGCGACCGTCTGGCCGCCGCCCGTGCCGAAGACGTCGACCATCTCGCCGCAGTGCGGGCAGGGGAGGCCGGACATGTTCTCGACCACGCCGACGATCTTCTGGTGGGTCTGGACCGCGATGGAGCCGGCCCGTTCCGCGACCTCCGCCGCCGCCTGCTGCGGGGTCGTCACGACCAGGATCTCGGCGTTGGGGACCAGCTGGGCCACCGAGATCGCGATGTCGCCCGTGCCCGGGGGCAGGTCGAGCAGCAGGACGTCCAGGTCGCCCCAGTAGACGTCCGCCAGGAACTGCTGCAGAGCCCTGTGCAGCATCGGGCCGCGCCACACCACCGGCGCGTTGCCCGGGGTGAACATGCCGATCGAGATGACCTTCACGCCGTGCGCCGACGGCGGCATGATCATGTTCTCGACCTGCGTCGGACTGCCGTCCGCGCCCAGCATCCGCGGCACCGAGTGGCCGTAGATGTCGGCGTCCACGACCCCGACCTTCAGGCCGTCGGCCGCCATCGCCGCCGCCAGGTTGACCGTCACCGAGGACTTGCCGACACCGCCCTTGCCGGAGGCGACCGCGTACACGCGCGTGAGCGAGCCCGGCTTGGCGAAGGGGACCTCGCGCTCGGTCTGGCCGCCGCGCAGGGCCGTCGCCAGCTCCTTGCGCTGCTCGTCGCTCATCACGTCCAGCGTGACGTCGACGCGCGTGACACCCTCGACGGCCGCGACCGCGTCCGTCACGCGCTGCGTGATCGTCTCGCGCATCGGACAGCCGGAGACCGTCAGGTACACGGTGACCGCGACCGCCCCGTCCGCACCGATGTCGACCGACTTGACCATCCCGAGCTCGGTGATGGGGCGGTTGATCTCGGGGTCGTTCACCGTCGCCAGTGCCTCGCGCACCGCGTCTTCGCTAGCCATACAGACGATGGTACGGCGCCCCGCAGCGCCCCCCGCACGGTCAGGAACGGTCGTCTACGTCACGTCCCGACGGCCGATCCGACCGTTCTGCCGGGAATAGGGCATGCCCGTCGTGCTGCCGTGCCTCCAGCTCCTTCATCAGGTCCTGGAGCTCCGAGCGGATCCAGTCACGGGTCGCCACCTCCCCGAGACCGATCCTGAGCGCGGCGATCTCCCGGGTCAGGTACTCCGTGTCCGCGATCGACCGCTCGTTCTGCTTGCGGTCCTGCTCCAGGTTGACCCGGTCCCGGTCGTCCTGCCGGTTCTGCGCGAGCAGGATCAGCGGGGCGGCGTAGGAGGCCTGGAGGGACAGCATCAGCGTCAGGAAGATGAAGGGGTAGTTGTCGAAGCGCAGGTCGCCGGGCGCGAAGACGTTCCACAGCACCCACGCGATGATCACGACCGTCATCCAGACGATGAACCGGCCGGTGCCGAGGAAGCGGGCGATCCGCTCCGACAGGCGTCCGAAGGCCTCCGGGTCCCACTCGGGCAGCAGCCTGCGCCGCGGCGGACGCGGCTGGTCCAGGCGGGCCCGGGTGCGGGTGGTGGCCGTGGCGCCGGACGGCGTGCGCTCGCGGTTCGGGGTCTCGCGCTCAGGCGTCATGGTGGGCCCCCTCCGCGTCGAACTCCGTCTCCCGCCAGTCCTCGGGCAGCATGTGGTCGAGTACGTCGTCCACGGTGACCGCACCGAGCAGCGAACCCGAGTCGTCGACCACGGGCGCCGCGACCATGTCGTACGTCGCGAAGAACCCGGCGATGACCGGCAGCGTCGCGTCCGGGTCGAGGGCCTGGAGGTCGTCGTCGACGAGCGAGCTGACGAGGGTGTACGGGGGATCGCGCAGCAGCCGCTGGAAGTGGACCGTGCCCAGGTACTTGCCGGTCGGGGTCTCGTCCGGCGCCCGGCACACGTACACCTGGGCGGCGAGCGCGGGGGACAGGTCGGGGTTGCGGACGCGGGCGAGCGCGTCGGCGACGGTCGCGTCCGGCCGTAGGACGATCGGCTCGGTCGTCATCAGACCGCCCGCCGTGTGCTCCTCGTAGGCCATCAGGCGCCGCATGTCGGCCGCGTCGCCGGGCTGCATCAGGCTCAGCAGCCGCTCCTGCTCCTCCGTGGGGAGCTCGGCGAGCAGGTCGGCCGCGTCGTCCGGGTCCATGGCCTCCAGGACGTCGGCGGCCCGCTCCTCCTTCAGCTTGCCGAGGATCTCGATCTGGTCGTCCTCGGGGAGCTCCTCCAGTACGTCGGCCAGGCGGTCGTCGTCGAGAGCCGCGGCCACCTCCGCGCGGCGCTTGGCGGAGAGGTGGTGCAGGACGTTGGCGAGGTCGGCCGCGCGCAGCTGCTCGAAGGTGGCCAGCAGGCTCTCGGCGCCCTGGCCCTGCTCCTCCAGCGTGAAGCCGGTGACCGCGGACCACTCGACGGTCAGCGCCTCGCCCCTGCGCCGGAACGCCCCGCCCTTGCCGCCCTTGCGCACGAAGACCCGGTCGATCTCCCAGTCCCGGCGGGCCGGCAGCTGCTGCACCGAGATGTCGAGGACGGTGACCTGCTCGCCGCTCTCCACGAGCGTGACCCGACGGTCCAGCAGCTCCCCGAAGACCAGGCGCTCGGTGGGCCGTTGCTCGAAGCGCCGGACGTTGAGCACCCCGGTGGTGATGACCTGGCCGGACTCGATGCTCGTCACCCGGGTCATGGGCAGGAAGATGCGGCGCCGGGTGGACAGTTCGACGACCAGGCCGAGCACCCGGGGCGGCTTGCGCCCGACGCGCAGCACGACGACCAGATCGCGGACGCGGCCCACCTGGTCGCCGTTGGGGTCGAAGACGGCGACACCGGCGAGGTGCGAGACGAAGATCCGGGGGGCTCCCGCTGCCATGGCTGTGCTTCCTTTGCAAACAGGGTGATTCGTTCGTCGTTCGTTGTCCGGATTGCCCCCTCGGGAGGGCTTAAGGCTAGCCCGTACCGATCGGATACGCCCTGGTGAGGGGTCCGGACGGTCTGGCTCCGACCGGCGTTCCGGGCCCCGGTACGCTGCCGTACCACGCTGAAGGACCGTCGTCGGAAAGGCAGCCCCACCTGTGACCGCGATTCCCCCGGACCGTACCCGCAGGGCCGCACTGGTGGGCGCGGTGTGCGCCCTGGTGGTGACGGGCACGGCGCTCACGGGGTGCAGTGAGGACCCGGACGCGGGCACCAACGGGGTCGGCAAACTGTCCGCCGAGGAGATCCAGGCCAAGACGCGGGCGGCGGCCGGGTCCGCCGAGGCGCTGCGCCTGTCGGGGAACGTGGTCACCAGCGGCCGTACGTACAAGCTCGACATGCGGCTGAGCGCCGACGGCGGCTCCGGGTCGGTCACCGCCGAGGGAACCACCTTCCAGCTGCTGCGCATCGGCAAGGAGCTGTATCTGAAGGCCGGCGCGGGCTTCTGGGCCCAGGAGGACGGCAAGGGCGAGGACACCGACGCGGCCGCCGACAAGCTCGACGGCAAGTACGTCAAGGTGCCCTCGGGCGACCCGGCGTACAAGAAGTTCAGCGGTTTCACGGACAAGGACGTTCTCCTCGACGGGCTTTTGACCCTGCACGGCACCCTGGACACGGACGGTCATCACGAACAGGCGGGTACCCGCACGATCCGGATCACCGGTGACAAGGGCGACGGAGGCACGCTGGACGTCTCCTTGGAGGGGCAGCCGTACCCGCTGCGCCTGGCCCGTGCGGGCGGCGCGGGCACGCTGACCTTCTCGGCCTGGGGCAAGGACTTCGCCCTGACCGAGCCGGAGAAGGACGAGACGGTGGACTACGGCAAGCAGCTGCCGACGTCCTAGCCGCGCGGGACGACCCCGCTATCCGCGTTTGCGGCGCCTCAGCAGCAGCCGGGGCAGCCCGGCCGGGATCGGTCCACGCGTGGTCGCCGGTGTCGGCAGCGGCGGTTCGGCCAGGTCGCCGTCGGGCAGCGCGCCCAAAGCCCCGGTCGGCTCCAGGCGCAGCACCCGGCACTCACGCGCCCAACGGTCCGTCATCGCCTCGCCGTCGGGCGCGTTCAGCCGCTTGCCCTTCAGCTCGCCGACCGCCGCCTGCCACGCCTCGGACCCGGGCGCCAGTTCCACGACCCGCGCCGCCCAGGAGACCAGCCGGCCCCCCTTGTCCTTGCTGCGGACGGTCACCTCGGCGCCGGCCCCGTCGGCGAGCCCCGGCAGCGGCTGCTCCCCGGGCCCGTCACCGACCAGGCACGCGGCACCCTCGTGCCAGACGTGCCACAGCGCACGGGCCGGAGTTCCGGGCCCCTTGACCCAGACCAGGCCCGACTTCTTGGTGGCCTCTTCCACAAGGGCGCGGTCGAGCAGCTCGCTGGTCATGGCGTCCACTCTAGAGCCAGCCGTTGCGCTTGAGGGTGCGGTGGATGCCCAGGCAGATGACACCGGTGATCGCCATGATCACGGGGTAGCCGAGCTTCCAGTGCGTCTCGGGCATGTAGTCGAAGTTCATGCCGTAGACCCCGCACACCATCGTCGGTACGGCGATGATGGCGGCCCAGGACGTGATCTTGCGCATGTCCTCGTTCTGGGCGACGGAGGCCTGGGCGAGGTTGGCCTGGAGGATCGAGTTGAGGAGCTCGTCGAAGCCGAGGACCTGCTCCTGGACCCGGGCGAGGTGGTCGGCGACATCGCGGAAGTACTTCTGGATGTCGGGGTCCACCAGCCGCATCGGGCGCTCGCTGAGCAGCTGCATGGGCCGCAGCAGCGGGGCGACCGCGCGCTTGAACTCCAGCACCTCGCGCTTGAGCTGGTAGATCCGCGCCGAGTCGACACCGCGCGAGACCTTGCCGCCGCGCCCCGGGGTGAACACCTCGGTCTCGACCTCGTCGATGTCGTCCTGGACCGCGTCGGCGACCGCGACATAGCCGTCGACGACATGGTCGGCGATGGAGTGCAGCACCGCGGAGGGGCCCTTGGCGAGCAGCTCGGGGTCGTCCTGGAGGCGGTGGCGGAGCGCCCTGAGGGAGCCCTGGCCGCCGTGCCGGACGGTGATGAAGAAGTCCCGGCCGGTGAAGCACATGACCTCGCCGGTCTCGACGATCTCGCTGTTGGCGGTGAGTTCGTCGTGCTCGACGTAGTGGATGGTCTTGAACACGGTGAACAGGGAGTCGTCGTAGCGCTCCAGCTTGGGCCGCTGGTGGGCCTGGACGGCGTCCTCGACGGCGAGCGGGTGGAGCCCGAACTCGCCCGCGATACCGGAGAATTCGGCCTCGCTCGGCTCGTGCAGACCGATCCAGACGAACCCGCCGTCGCGGCGCACCTGGCGCATCGCCTCGTGCGGGCTCAGCTGGCAGTCGGTCTCCACGCGCCGGCCGTCGCGGTAGACGGCGCAGTCGACGACGGCGGAGGGCGTCGAGGGGTCGCGCGTCGCGTCGTACGCGCCGGTGTCCTTGCGCAGCGAGGGACGCGACGGGCGTACGGCGGCACGCAGGTCACGGATCATCGACATGGCAGGCTCCTTCGTGACGGGCAACAAAGGGCCCCGGCGACGGGTGGAACTACCCGGAATGAGGACGTCCTGCAAGGGGTGTCCCCGCCCTTGAGGCAGGGGAAGGGTGTTTGGCACGTCCACAAAGCGGGGAGCACCGCACCATCGCGGTGGCGGACTTCGTTACTGACTCAGCTACTGCTGGCGATCAGAGTGATCAGATTGATCAGGCAAAACGAACGAAGTGCTCTTCCGCACGAAGACGCGAACGTGAGAGGCGGCGGTTGCCGAACGTCACAGAGCTGCATCAGCGGCCGGAAGAACGAGTGGTACTACCAGGTCGACTTCGATCCATGACAGCCCCACCTCCTCCGGCCGGTCCCTCGTAAGGGACGATCCATTCCCGTTAGGGAGTCTCACTGGCGTCGCGACTCGATAAGCGACGCTTCTGCGTGCTGCCCCGACGACCGGGCCAGACTAGCAGCAGCCCGAAGTGTCAAGGCGCTGCTTTGCCCGGTACTGACGAGTTCTATGCTCGCCGCATGGCAGATGTTCTTCCTCTGGTCGAGGCCCGGTTGCGCAGCGCGCTGGGCGAGCCGGACGCCCGCGCGGCGGTCACCTTCCTGGGTACGGACCGCATCGAGGTGCTCCGTTTCACCGAGGGCGACATCGTCCGCTACGCCACGCTCGGCATGTCCGCGCAGCCGATGAGCGACCCCACCGCGGTGCTCGCCGACCCGGTCAAGGGCCCGCGCGCCGAACTGGTCGTCTCCGTACGGGCAGGGCTCGCCGACACCGACAAGGTGCTCCGCCCGCTCGCCGTGCTCGCCGCGTCCCCGCAGGTCGAGGGCGTGGTCGTGGCTCCGGGCGCCTCCCTCGACGTGGGCGAACCCCTGTGGCCCGGCGCCTCGTTCACCTCGGTCCTGGTCGCCGAGCCGGGCGGACTGGTGGAGGACCTGGAGCTCGACGAGCCCCTCAACCCGGTGCGCTTCCTGCCGCTGCTCCCGATGACCCCCAACGAGGCCGCCTGGAAGCGCGTGCACGGCGCCGAGGCGCTCCAGGAGCGGTGGCTGACGAACGGGACGGATCTCAGGGATCCGTCCCGCAAGTCCGTCCCGCTGGAGTGAGCCGCGCGTGAGCAAGCTCACCAAGTGGTGGCCGGATGCCGTCAGTTGGCGAACACGGTGACGCTGTCCTCGACGGCGTGCCGCGGCTCCAGCTCCTCTGCCTCGTGCGTGAGGGCCTTCCGCCGTACGACGACCACCAGCGCGCCCAGCATCGCGGTCACCGCCGCCACCACGAACGGCATGTGGACGTCGGTCCACTCCTCGATCTTCGGCGCGAAGAACGGCGCCGCGGCCGCCGCGAACCAGCGCACGAAGTTGTAGCCGGCGCTCGCCACGGGCCGCGGGGCGTCGGACACGCCGAGCGCCAGCTCCGTGTAGACCGTGTTGTTCGCGCCGATGAAGGCGCCGGACAGGATCGTGCAGACGACGGCCGCGGTGTGGTTGCCGTAGCCGAGGACCAGTACGTCGAGCGCGAGCAGGACGAGCGAGCCGCCGAGCACCTTCAGCGAGCCGAACCGCTCCTGGAGGCGCGGCGCGGCGAACACCGAGAACACGGCGAGCAGCACACCCCAGGCGAAGAACACGGCGCCCGACTTGTAGGGGGTCATGTCCAGCACGAACGGGGTGAAGGCCAGCACGGTGAAGAACGTGTAGTTGTAGAAGAAGGAGGAGATCGCCGCCGAGGCGAGTCCGCCGTGGCCGAGCGCCTTGAGCGGGTCGAGCAGTGACGTCTTGCGGGCCGGCTTGGGCTGCTCCTTCAGGAACACCGTGACGCACAGGAAGCCGACGGCCATCAGGAAGGCCGTACCGAAGAACGGGTAGCGCCAGCTGGCGTCGCCGAGCAGGGCGCCGAGCAGCGGGCCGCACGCCATGCCGAGGCCGAGGGCGGACTCGTACAGCAGGATCGCCGCCGCGCTGCCGCCGGCCGCGGCGCCCACGATGACGGCGAGGGCCGTCGAGACGAACAGGGCGTTGCCGAGGCCCCAGCCGGCCCGGAAGCCGACCAGTTCGCCGACCGAGCCCGAGGTGCCGGCGAGGCCCGCGAAGACCACGACGAGGGCGAGGCCGAGCAGCAGGGTCTTCTTGCCGCCGATGCGGCTGGAGACGAAGCCGGTGACCAGCATCGCGATCGCGGTGATCAGGAAGTACGAGGTGAACAGGAGGGAGACCTGGCTCGCCGTGGCGTCCAGGCCCTTGGCGATCGACGGCAGGATGGGGTCCACGAGTCCGATGCCCATGAAGGCGACGACGGACGCACCCGCGGTCGCCCAGACCGCCTTGGGCTGACGAAGGATGCCGCCGGCTCCCGCGTCGAAGGTGTCCATGGTGTCTCACGCTCCTCGCGAAGATGGTTGCTATATACACATAGTAAGTTAGAGGAGCTAATAAATGCAACATGCATGCAGTCTGCTGTTGCCGTCCGGTCGGGTGATCGTCCTTGACGTGGGAGTGCGAGGGTAGGACCGTGGGGCCCTATGAGGGGCGAACCCAGTTGCCCGAAGTGTGGTGGCCGGGTCAGGGCTCCCGGACTCTTCGCCGATTCCTGGCAGTGCGATGTGCACGGGACCGTGCATCCGCTGCAGCCCGTGATCCCGCCCAGCGTCGAGGCCCTCGGTGTCGTGGTGCATCGCACGCAGGTACCGGTGTGGATGCCGTGGCCGCTGCCGGTGGGCTGGCTGTTCACGGGCGTGGCCTGCGCGGGTGACGACCGCAGCGGAGGTCGCGCGACGGCTGTGGCGTGTACCGGTCCGGGGCCGCTCGGGGGTGTCGGCGAGCTGATTCTCGTGGCGGAGGAGCTCGGGGTCGGGCTCGGGGCGCGGTACGCGGGGATCGACGGGCCGGACCCGGGGCCGTACATGAGCGTCGAGAAGCCGCCGCAGGCGAAGGTGCTGGCTGCGGGGCGGCCGACTCCGCTGTGGCATGTTGCCGGTGCGCCGGACGACCGGGCCGTGTTCGCGGGGGAGGCGCTCGGGATGTGGCTGTGGGCCGTGGTCTGGCCCGAGCAGTCCGGACTGCTGATGTACGACGAGCTGGTGCTGACGGATCTGCGGGATGCGGGGGCGGAGGTCGAGCTGGTGCCTTGCGGGGCGTTGTCGCCGCGCTTGCTGAAGCCGTAGCGCCTATGGGGGTGGGGCTTCTGTCGCCGGGCGGCTGCGGGTTCGTGGTGGCTGGTCGCGCAGTTCCCCGCGCCCCTGGGTTGGATACCCTTGGGTGTCCTTTCCTGTTTCAGTCCGTTGGAGTCCCCCCTCGTGCGTATCGATCTGCACTGTCACTCCACGGCCTCCGACGGGACCGACACGCCCGCTGAGCTGGTGCGCAATGCCGCCGCTGCCGGGCTGGACGTCGTCGCCATCACCGATCACGACACGACCCGTGGGTACGGCGAGGCTCTTGCCGCGCTGCCCGCCGGGCTGACCCTTGTCACCGGTGCCGAGTTGTCCTGTCGGATCGACGGGATCTCGCTGCACATGCTGGCCTATCTCTTCGATCCCGAGGAGCCCGCGCTGCTCGCCGAGCGGGAGCTGGTGCGGGACGACCGGGTGCCGCGGGCGCGGGCGATGGTGGCGCAGCTCCAGGAGCTGGGTGTGCCGGTCACCTGGGAGCAGGTCGCGCGGATCGCCGGGGACGGGTCGGTGGGGCGGCCGCACGTGGCCACCGCACTCGTGGAGCTCGGCGTGGTGGCGAGTGTGGACGAGGCCTTCACGACCGACTGGCTCGCCGACGGCGGCCGGGCCCATGTGGCGAAGCACGAGACCGACCCCTTCGAGGCGATACGGCTGGTCAAGGCGGCCGGTGGAGTCACCGTGTTCGCCCACCCGGGCGCGAGCAAGCGCGGTCGCACCGTCCCGGAGTCCGCGATCGCCGACATGGCCGCCGCCGGGCTCGACGGCATCGAGGTCGACCACATGGACCACGACACGGACACCCGTGAGCGGCTGCGGGGGCTCGCCAAGGAACTGGGACTGCTGACCACCGGGTCCAGCGACTACCACGGCAGCCGTAAGACGGTCGCTCTCGGCGCGTACACCACGGACCCCGAGATCTACGGCGAGATCACCCGGCGGGCGACGGGGGCGTTCCCGGTGCCGGGGGCCGGCGGAGTCTGACGCCCGCTCCCGCTCCCGTGTTCACCCCTCTTCCAGCAAGGCCTGTTCCGTCATGTTCGACGTCGCCGTCTTCGGCTCGCTCTTCCTCACCCTGTTCGTCATCATGGATCCCCCCGGGATCACCCCGATCTTCCTCGCCCTGACCGCCGGCCGGCCCGGCAAGGTGCAGAAGCGGATGGCCTTCCAGGCCGTCTGTGTGGCGGGCGGTGTCATCGCCGTCTTCGGGCTCCTCGGCCACCAGATCCTGAACTACCTGCATGTCTCCGTGCCCGCGCTGATGATCGCGGGCGGGCTGCTGCTCCTGCTGATCGCCCTGGACCTGCTCACCGGCAAGACCGACGAGCCGAAGCAGACCAAGGACGTGAACGTGGCGCTCGTACCCCTGGGCATGCCGCTGCTGGCCGGTCCCGGGGCGATCGTCTCCGTGATCCTCGCCGTGCAGAAGGCCGACACCGTCGCCACCCAGGTCGCGGTGTGGGTCGCCATTCTCGCCATCCATGTCGTGCTGTGGCTGGTCATGCGGTACTCGCTGCTGATCATCCGGGTCATCAAGGACGGCGGGGTGGTGCTGGTGACCCGGCTCGCGGGCATGATGCTCTCCGCGATCGCCGTGCAGCAGATCATCAACGGGGTGACCCAGGTGATCCAGAGCAGCTGAAACGCTTCCGCGGATGCGCAGAGCCCCCGCCCGGCGTCGGTGCCAGGGCGGGGGCTCTGAAGCTTCTGTGATCCGCGTACGAGTCGTCCGCGGTGAGGCCTGTGGTGAGGTCTCCGGTGAGGTCTGCGGTGAGTGTTATGAGGCCGTGGTGTCGGCCGGACGGATCCACAGCCGCTGTCCTATGGCGGCGGCCTGCTGAACGATCCGGTTGACGGAGGCGGCGTCCACGACGGTGCTGTCCACGGGCGTGCCGTCGACGTCGTCGAGTCGCATGATTTCGAAGCGCACAGGCTTCTCCCTTCGTCTGGTCATCCTCCTGCGGAGAATTGCTGCGTACGTAGGTAGTCAACGGGGTGCGTGTTACAAACATTCCCTACGCTAAAGAAATTTTTCGAACGACTAACTACTGACCGGTAAGTGAGTCTTCGGAGACTCCTTGGGACCAGTTGTGTTCGCAGCGTGACCGCCGGAACAATGGAGGCGATGAACGACGACCTCGCGCCCCTGAGCGCCCGCATCGACCGCACGAACGAGCTGCTCCAGCGCATGCTCGCCGAGGTGGCGAAGACCCCCTCGACGCATGCGATCTTCGTCGACGCGGGATACCTCTACGCGGCCGCGGGACGACTCGTCGCCGGCACCGAGGACCGCCGCGCCTTCGACCTCGACGCCGAGGGCCTGATCGAGGCCCTCATCGACCGGGCCCGCACCATCTTCGCGGACAGCAGACTGCTGCGCGTGTACTGGTACGACGGCGCGAGACGCCGTATCCACACCGCCGAGCAGCAGTCCATCGCCGAACTCCCGGACGTGAAGGTCCGGTTGGGCAATCTCAACGCCAACAACCAGCAGAAGGGCGTCGACTCGCTGATCCGCACCGACCTGGAGTCCCTGGCCCGCCACCGCGCCATCAGCGACGCGGCGCTCCTCGGCGGCGACGAGGACCTGGTCTCGGCGGTCGAGGCGGCCCAGGGCTACGGCGCCCGCGTCCACCTGTGGGGCATCGAGGCCCCGGAGGGCCGCAACCAGGCGGAGCCGCTGCTCTGGGAGGTCGACAGCCAGCGCACCCTCGACCTCGACTTCTTCAAGCCGTACGTCTCCCGGCGCACGGCGGCCGCGTACGAGGCCACGGCCACCCGGCCCACCCGCGACGCCGTCCGTTTCGTGGGCGCGCAGATCGCGGCGAAGTGGCTCGCGGAGCGGGGCCGGGCGGCGCTCCAGGAACTACTGCCCGGCCATCCGTATCTGCCGGGCTCGGTGGACCAGGACCTGCTGGTGGAGGCGGAGGGGCTGCTCCAGTACTCGCTGCGCGGCCAGTCGGATCTGCGGCGGGCCCTGCGGGACGGGTTCTGGGAGCACCTCCAGGGGCAGTACTGACGTTTCAGTCGTCGCCCGGGGTGAGGCTGTCCCAGAAGTCGGCCAGGGCGCGGGCCGTGGGGAGCGGCTCGTCGGCGTTGGGGGAGTGGTCGGCGCCCGGGATCACCGTGCGGCGGGCGTGGAGCCGTACGGCCATGTCGTCCAGGAGCGGGACGGGCCAGGCGTCGTCCTGGGAGCCGGACAGGACGTGGAACGGCAGCGGGATGGCGGCCAGTTCGGCGACCCGGTCCGGCTCCGTGCACAACTGACGTCCCCCGGCCAGGAGTTGGGCGGGCTTGTTGCCGAGCCAGCGGCGGCGGAGCTGCACGACGTCCCCGATGCCCTGCGCGGGGCCGCCGACCTCCTCCGGCGGGCCCATGGCCATGATCACGTCCCACACCTCGGCCATCGTCATCACACCGAGCGCGTCCCGCAGCAGCTTCACGCGCTGCTGCTGGGAGTCGGAGATCTGCGCCGGGCCCGAGGAGACGAGGGTGAAGGACAGGAAGGGGGAGTGGTCGAGGAGGACGGCCGCGCGGGAGACCTGGCCGCCCATGGAGTGTCCGACCAGGTGCAGGGGCGTCCCCACGGCGGCGGCCTGGGCGAGCACGTCTCGCGCCAACTCGTCCTGTGCGTAAGCGGATTCGTCGGTCTCCGGCCCGTCCGACTCGAACTGTCCCCGCCCGTCCACGGCCACGATGCGGTACCCGCGTGCCGTCAACGGCTGGTGCAGCAGGGTGAAGTCCTCTTTGCTCCCGGTGAATCCCGGCACGAACAGAGCGGTGCCCTTCCTGACGACACCGGCGGGCACGTCGGAGTCCACGACCGCGAAGTCGCCGCGGGGGGTGTGGAGGGGGTAGGTGCGGGCGCCGGGGGGCGGGGCGAAGACGGCTCGGGTGCTCACGGGGTGAGGGTAGCGGGCGGGGGTGAGGTGGGGTGGGCTGCGGGTGCGTGGTCGGGTGCGGGTGCCTGGGGGCTGGTCGCGCAGTTCCCCGCGCCCCTGGTTGGGTGTGGTGGGCGTTGGTTACGCGGGTCTCGGCGTTTGCTGTGTGGGTGCGGTTGAGGTCGGCCGAATGGTTCTCCGTGAACGCCGACGGCCCGGCCCCTGTGAGGTGGGCCGGGCCGTTCGGTGTGGGGTCAGCTGTCCGCGGGTTCCGTGGCAGCCGTCTTGCGGGTGCGGCGCCGCGGGGCGGCCGGCTCCTGGTCGGCCTGAGCCGGGATCTCGGCGGTCACCGCGGGCTCGGCGGCCTTGCGGGTGGTGCGCCGACGCGGCTTGGCCTCGGCGGCCTCGGCCGTGGCCGTCTCTGCCGGGGCTGCCGCCGTGGTCTTGCGGGTGCGGCGCGGCTTGGTGGCCGTGCCTTCCGCGGTGTCCACGGCCGTCTCGGCGGCCTTGGTCGCGGCCGTCTTCCGGGTCCGTCGCGGCTTGGTCTCCGCGACCTCGGCCACCTCGGGCTCCTGGACCGTCTGGACCGGGATCTCGGCGGCCACGGCGGGCTCGGCGGCCTTGCGGGTGGTACGGCGGCGCGGCTTGGCCTCCGTGGCCTCGGCCGTGTCGACCGCGGCCTCGGCGGCCTTCGTCGCGGCCGTCTTGCGCGTACGGCGCGGCTTGGCCTCCACGACCTCGGCGGCCTCGGCCGTGGCGGTCTCTGCCGGGGCTGCCGCTGTGGTCTTGCGGGTGCGGCGCGGCTTGGTGGCCGTGCCTTCCGCGGTGTCCACGGCCGTCTCGGCGGCCTTCGTCGCGGCCGTCTTGCGGGTACGCCGCGGCTTGGCCTCCGCGCCCTCCGTCACGTCCGCGACCTGCGGAGTCTCCACCGTCTCCACCGCGGCTACGGCGGGCTCGGCGGCCTTGCGAGTGGTACGGCGGCGCGGCTTGGCCTCCGTCGCCTCGACCGTGTCCACGACAGCCTCGGCGGCCTCCGCGGCCGGAGCCACGGCGGCGCTCTTGCGCGTACGGCGCGGCTTGGCGGCCGGCGCCTCCGCGGCGACCTCCGTGACCGGCGCGGTCTCGACGACCGGAGCCTGGGTCTCCGCGACCGGGGCCTGGGTCTCCACGGCCGACGCTTCCGCGGACTTGCGGGTCCGGCGGCGGCGCGGCTTGGCCGGGGCCTCGGTGTCGAGGGACGGGCCCTCCGCCGTCGTCACCGCGGACTCGGCGGCCTCGGACACGGTCGGCTCGACCGTCACCGCTGCCGTCGACGCCGTGGCCGGCGCGGAGTCGGCCGCTCCGCCGCGGGTGCGGCGACGGCGGCGCGGGGTGCGGGTCCCGGTGGTGTCCTCGGCCGAGGTGGTCGAGGTGGTCGGCGTGATCGCGCTCGTCTCCGACGGGGCGACCGCCTCGGCGGGGGCCGTCGCGTCCAGCGCGGTACCGCCGCGGGTACGGCGGCGACGGCGCGGCGTACGCTCCGACCGCTCGCGGTCCGCGGAGCGGGACTCGTCCCGGCCGCCCCGGCCGCGACCCCGGTCCCGGTCGCCGCGGCCACGCGCACCGCGTCCGCCCGGCTCGCCCAGGTCCTCGAGCTCCTCCGCGTCGAGCCCGGCGCGGGTGCGCTCGGCGCGCGGCAGGATGCCCTTGGTGCCCGCGGGGATGTTCAGCTCCTCGTAGAAGTGCGGGGAGGTGGAGTACGTCTCCGGCGGGTCGTTGAAGTTGAGCTCCAGCGCCTTGTTGATGAGCTGCCAGCGCGGGATGTCGTCCCAGTCGACGAGGGTGATCGCGATGCCCTTGGCGCCCGCGCGGCCGGTGCGGCCGATGCGGTGCAGGTACGTCTTCTCCTCTTCGGGCGACTGGTAGTTGATGACGTGGGTGACACCCTCGACGTCGATGCCGCGGGCGGCCACGTCGGTGCAGACGAGGACGTCCACCTTGCCGTTGCGGAAGGCGCGCAGCGCCTGCTCGCGGGCGCCCTGGCCGAGGTCGCCGTGGACCGCGCCGGCCGCGAAGCCGCGCTGCTTGAGCTGGTCGGCGAGGTCGGCCGCGGTGCGCTTGGTACGGCAGAAGACCATGGCCAGGCCCCGGCCGTCGGACTGCAGTATCCGCGCGACCATCTCGGGCTTGTCCATGTTGTGCGCGCGGTAGACGAACTGCGCGGTGTTCGCGACCGTCTTGCCCTCGTCGTCCGGCGCGGTGGCGCGGATGTGGGTGGGCTGGGACATGTAGCGGCGCGCGAGTCCGATGACCGCGCCCGGCATGGTCGCCGAGAACAGCATGGTCTGGCGGCGGGCCGGCAACAGGTTGATGATCTTCTCGACGTCGGGCAGGAAGCCCAGGTCGAGCATCTCGTCGGCCTCGTCGAGAACGAGCGCCTTGATGTGGCCGAGGTTGAGCTTCTTCTGGCCCGCGAGGTCCAGGAGCCGGCCCGGGGTGCCGACGACGACGTCGACGCCCTTCTTGAGGGCCTCGACCTGGGGCTCGTAGGCGCGGCCGCCGTAGATCGCGAGAACGCGGACGTTGCGCACCTTGCCCGCGGTCAGGAGGTCGTTGGTGACCTGCGTGCACAGCTCGCGGGTGGGGACGACGACGAGCGCCTGCGGGGCGTCGGTGAGGTCCTCGGGCCGCGCGCGGCCGGCCTCGACGTCGGCGGGGACGGTGACGCGCTCGAGGAGCGGGAGACCGAAGCCGAGCGTCTTGCCGGTGCCGGTCTTTGCCTGGCCGATGACGTCGGTGCCCGAGAGGGCGACCGGGAGCGTCATCTCCTGGATGGGGAAGGGGTTGATGATGCCGACGGCTTCGAGGGCCTCGGCCGTCTCGGTGAGAATCCCGAGATCGCGGAAAGTCGTAGTCAGGGTGCTGCCTCTTCTGTGTGCGCGGTGCGAGGCGAGCGCGGGGGTCGTCATAACCGTGCTGGGGACGTCGGCTGCCTTACGGTCTAGCCGTAATGGCACGGGACCACTGCCGACGCTCTAGCGCTCGTACCGCTGAGGGTCCCCCTCCGAACTCCGTACGCACAGTGCCGTACGGGCGAGGAGGGCTGTCGGGTCGGAGCCGATCGGGCCACCGACCGGGCATCCTCATACGTGCGGCCTGTCGAGGTATGGCGCACTAGAGAAGTGCCCTCGTACCAGCAGGCGCATTACCACCATACCCCGGAATCGCGCACATGTGATGGCCGATTTGGTCACGTAGTCGTCGTCACACTGATTGACCAGGGACTTCCGAGGGGCGGCGAGCGGACTATTGTGCGCTTCATGACGACGCCTGACAACACCTCTGACGCCCCCGCCGAACGCACCGGAGTGGCCGCCCAGGACTGGGCCCAGGCCGCCGGGGAACCGCAGTACCGGGCCGCGGTCGTCGATCTCCTCGGCGCGCTCGCGTACGGCGAGCTCGCGGCCTTCGAGCGGCTCGCGGAGGACGCCAAGCTGGCGCCGACCCTCGCGGACAAGGCGGAGCTGGCGAAGATGGCGTCGGCCGAGTTCCACCACTACGAGAAGCTGCGGGACCGGCTGACCGAGATCGGCGAGGAGCCGACGCTCGCCATGGAGCCGTTCGTCGCCGCGCTGGACGGCTTCCACCGGCAGACGGCGCCCTCGGACTGGCTGGAAGGGCTCGTCAAGGCCTACGTCGGCGACTCGATCGCCAGCGACTTCTACCGCGAGGTCGCGGCCCGGCTCGACACGGACACGCGCGAGCTGGTGCTGGCCGTGCTCGACGACACCGGGCACGCCGGGTTCGCCGTCGAGAAGGTGCGGGCGGCGATCGACGCGGAGCCCCGGGTGGGTGGTCGACTCGCCCTGTGGGCACGGCGGTTGATGGGCGAGGCGCTGTCGCAGTCGCAGCGGGTGGTCGCGGACCGGGACGCCCTGTCGACGATGCTCGTGGGCGGGGTCGCCGACGGCTTCGATCTCGCCGAGGTGGGGCGGATGTTCTCCCGGATCACCGAGGCGCACACCAAGCGGATGGCGGCGCTGGGACTGGCCGCGTAACGCCTAAGGGCCCGGGGGGCCCTGCTGCTCGGGCGGCCGCGGCCGGTGGTGGCCGGTCGCGCCCGCGCGGCGGGGCCGTGCACCGACCCGGCCCCGGGCCTGTGGCCGGGTGTCGCCTGTGCCGTCGCCGAGCGGGTCGTCCAAGCCGTCGCTGAGCGTGTCGTCTAAGCCGTCGCCGAGCGACGGAGTCTTCCCGACGGGCGCAGCAGGAGCGACAGCGACGCCACGGAGACGACCGCCGCGCCCAGGAAGATCAGCAGGACATTGCCCGGATCCAGGGCGGTGTGGGTGACGAAGGCGCCGAAGAGGGCTCCCGCGGGGCCCGTCGCGAGCACCAGGGAGCGGGCGGGCAGGCGGTGCGAGAGGCGGTGCACCGCGACCCCCGCGAGCACCAGACCGAGCAGAGCGGAGCCGAGAGCTTCGAACAACATCATGGGGTCCCTCCCACACGGCCACACTGCGCGTCACGGTCGTAGCCCGTCATACCCGTGACCTGCGGAATGCAATCCTCCTCCGGGCGCGACTTGTGCTCCATATGCGGAGGGGGAATTCCGCAGACGAGACGTGGCGGGGCCCGGCGACAAACG
>NZ_JBHUXV010000080.1:0-44633 GCF_042669125.1 Streptomyces sp. NPDC057253
GGGGGGGGGGGGGGGGGGGGGGGGGGGGGGGCGGGGGGGGGGGGGGCGGGGGGGGGGGGGGGGGGGGGGGGGGGGGGGGTCGGCTCGGGCGGCTTGCGGGTCGGAGGCGGCGTCGGCGTCGGATCGGGGGAGGGCGTCGGAGTACAAGGGGGCTCGGGGGGAGTCGGGGTCGGGGTGGGCGGGGGCGGAGGCTCCGGCTTCGGGCACGGCGGGAGCGTGGGCCGGCTGAGGCTCCCGGCGACCGCCACGGCCTCGGTGCCGTCGGGGCCGACGGAGGCGTAGGCGCAGGCATCCGCCTCGGCCACCCCGGCCGTCGGGCCGACGAGCGCCCACGTCAATGCCAGCAGGGCCAACACCCGTATGGCGGAGGCGGATTGGGGCGATTCGGGTCGATGCACGACGGAGATCATGAGGCCTGTCGCGCTGTCCCACGCGCGGGCGCGAAGAGATTGCTCCGAAGGAGGGAACGGGGCCACCCGATGTTTGAATCCCGGGCGTTCGCGCGTCCGATCAGGCGTACATCTGTGCGCTCTGAGGCGGGTGTGGTCACAGCGGCCAGAAAGAAATTTTCGGGACGGTTGAACACAACCCCTGCTCCGGTGCGTACCCATGGTCGTGCGGCGGCGCAGCAGGGCGCTGCAACACCCTTTTGAATTATGGGGAGTTGACGATGAAGACCTCCTGGCGGAACGCCTCACTCGTGGCAAGCGCCGCGGCGGTGCTCGCGCTGACGACGGCGTGCGGTCAGGACAGCGGCAGCTCGTCCGTGGGCAGCCAGAACGTCGGGGCCACCGCGGCCGCGGGCGGTTACGGCGGGGTGGGTTCCGGCATCGGGACCGGCACCGGTACCAGCCCCAGCGCCAGTTCGACCTCCGCGGTCGGTCAGGGCAACCTGGGCGCCCAGTCGGCCTCCGCCGGCAAGTTGCAGGTTTCCGCCAACGCCGAGCTCGGTGACGTGCTGACCGACGGCGCCGGTCTCAGCCTCTACCGCTTCGACGAGGACACCGCCGAACCGCCGAAGTCGAACTGCAACGGCGACTGCGCGACCGCCTGGCCGCCGGTGCCCGCGGACGACGCCTCGGCCGGGGCCGGCATCGACAAGGCACTGCTCGGTGAGGTGACCCGGGCCGACGGCAGCAAGCAGCTGACCATCGGCGGCTGGCCGGCCTACCGCTACGCCAAGGACACCAAGGCCGGTGACCTGACCGGTCAGGGCGTGGGCGGCAAGTGGTACGCGCTGGCGCCCACCGGCAAGAAGGCGTCGGTCGCGAGCCTTCCCGGACTGTCCACGCGCAACGACCCCAACCTGGGTGAGATCGTCGTCGACAAGAACGGCATGACGGTCTACCGCTTCGCCAAGGACAAGGCCTGGCCCAAGCCGGTCTCGAACTGCAACGGCGCCTGCCTGGAGAAGTGGCCGGCCGTGGCCCCGGTGTCGTCGAACGACACCAAGGGCGTCCAGAAGAAGGGCCTCATGAGCTTCACCCGCGGTGACGGTGTGCGGCAGCAGACGGTCAACTGCTCGCCCATCTACACCTTCTCGGGCGACAAGGAGCCCGGCGACACCAACGGCCAGGGTGTCGGTGGCACTTGGTACGCCGTCCGCCCCAACGGTGAGATGGTCGGCGTCTCCGACAAGTGACGCCCCTCTCGTAAGGACCACCGGTCCGACCTCTCCGCGCCGCACGGAGAAGTCGGACCGGTTCGCCGTCATTTCCCCCAAATCCCCGCGATTCGGCGCCCGTTCCGGAACTCTCCGGAGTGCGGCGCCTACGTCTCGTAGCGACGGGGCTTCCGTGGCTCAGCGGCACGTGCCGCAGGCAGTGACCGGGAACGGATGGTCAATTTCCGTTTCCACTCGCTCCATTGGCGGGCGATCAGTAGCCTCAGCTCGAACACCGGATCGTCTACGCCTTGGAGAGATACATGGAGCGTCCCGCCTGGGCTCCCCGGAGCATCGACATCTCGGTGCCGAGCGTCGCGCGTATCTACGACTTCTACCTGGGCGGTTCGCACAACTTCGAGGCCGACCGGGCGGCGGCCCGCAAGGCCATGGAGCACGTCCCGGGACTGCCGAAGATCATGCAGGCGAACCGGGCGTTCATGCGGCGGGCGGTGCGCTTCGCGGTCGACCAGGGCATCACCCAGTTCCTGGACATCGGCTCCGGCATCCCGACCTTCGGCAATGTCCACGAGGTCGCCCAGAGCGCCAGCCCCGGCGCCCGCGTCGTCTACGTCGACCACGATCCGGTGGCCGTCGCGCACAGCCGGGCGGTCATCGCGGACAACCCGGACGCGGACGTCGTCGCGGCCGACCTCCGCAAGCCCCAGGAGATCCTGCAGAGCCCCGAGGTCCAGCGGCTGATCGACCTGAACCGTCCGGTGGCACTGCTCCTCGTTGCCATACTGCACTTCGTGGAAGACGCGGACGACCCCTACAAGGCGGTGGCCGAGCTGCGCGACGCGCTCGCGCCCGGCAGCCTGCTGGTGCTGACGCACGCCGCGTACGAGGGGATCCCGCTGTCCCAGGAGCAGGTGCAGGGTGCGATGGACGTGTACGAGGACATCCGCAACCCGCTGATCATGCGCTCGCACGCCGAGATCGCACGGTTCTTCGAGGGGTACGACATGGTGGAACCCGGACTGGTGCCGATGCCGCGGTGGCGGCCGGAGTCGGAGAACTGGGACCCCGACGCGGAGGATCCCTGGGCCTTCTCCCAGTTCGGCGGCGTGGGGCGGGCGGCGTGAGCGCGGAGCCGGACGGCCCGGAGGACAGACTGCGCCGGTTCGCGACGATCTGGAGCCGGGCCGTGTACCCGGTGACCTCGACGTCCCTGACCCGGGCCGAGTTCGAGGAGCAACTGCTCCCGCTGGCCCGCCGGTTGAGCCAGGCGCTGCTGGCCAGGACCGTCGACACGGACGAGGGCCGGGCGGTGGGCGCCGCCCTGGTGGCCGCGCACTGCACCGACCCCGACGCGCTGACCCGCTCCCTGGACTGCGTCGACGCCTATCTGGTCCTCTACTGCGGCGGCGAGGGCGACCGGGAGGACCTGCGCAGCCGGTCCGCCCGCCTCCAGCACGCGATGGCCGCCGGGTTCGCGCAGGCCCTGCGCGAGCGCACGCTGGCCGAGCAGGAGGCCATCGCGCAGGCCGCCCTGGAGGCGCAGGGCGTGGTGGCGCAGGCCCTGCACGCGACCGAGGCCCGGTTCCGCGCGGTGTTCGAGGGCGCGGCCATAGGGATCGGCATCGCGGACCTCGACGGCAACGTCCTCCAGGTCAACGGCGCGCTGCTGCGCATGTTCGGCATCACCGACCAGACGATGCGCGGCCGCAACGTCCGGGAGTGGACCCACCCCGACGACGCACCCCAGACCTGGACGCTCTACGACGAACTCGTGAGGGGCGAGCGCGAGCACTACCACCTCGAAAAGGCCTTCTACCGCCCGGACGGCACGGTCCTGTGGACCAACCTGACGGTCTCCCTGCTCCGGGACGCCGACGGCACCCCGCAGTACCAGCTCGCCCTCATGGAGGACACCACCGAGCGCCGGCTGCTCAACCTCCGGCTGCGCTACGAGGCCACCCACGACGCCCTCACCGGACTGCCCAACCGCACGCTGTTCTTCGAGCGCCTGGAGAAGGTGCTCAGCGCAGGCGAGGGCCAGCGGTTCGGGCTGTGCTACCTCGACCTCGACGGCTTCAAGACCATCAACGACAGCCTCGGCCACGCGGCCGGCGACCGGCTGCTCGTCGAGGTCGCCGACCGGCTCCAGTCCTGCGCGACCGCGCCGGGCGAGATGGTGGCCCGGCTCGGCGGCGACGAGTTCGTGGCGCTGACCACCGGCCCCGACACCGAGAGCGAGGTCGACGAGCTCGCCGCGCGCATCATGAACGTCCTGCTCGCCCCGGTGCGCATCGAGGGCCGGGAGCTGACCGTGCGCGGCAGCATCGGCATCGTCGAGGGCCCGGCGGGGGAGCGGGGCCCGGCGGAGGTGCTGCGCAGCGCCGACATCACGATGTACCGGGCCAAGTCGGCGGGCGGCAACCGCTTCGAGCTCGCGGACCCGGAGGCCGACGCCCGCGCCATCACCCGGCACGGCCTGACCACCCAGCTGCCCGCGGCCCTGGAGCGCGGCGAGTTCTTCATCGAGTACCAGCCGCTGGTCCACCTCGGCGACGGCAGCGTGCGGGGCGCCGAGGCGCTGGTGCGCTGGCTGCACCCGCAGCACGGCGTCCTCGGCCCGGACCGCTTCATCCCGCTCGCCGAGCACACCGGGCTGATCGTGCCGCTCGGCCGCTGGGTCCTGGAGCAGTCGGTGCGCCAGGCCCGGGAGTGGCGAGAACGCTACGGGGAGGACACGGCGGGCGGCCCGCTCCGCATCAACGTCAACCTGTCGCCGTGCCAGCTCACCCACCCCGGTCTGGTCCAGGACACCGTGGACATCCTGGAGCGCGCCGGCGTCGAGCCGAACGCCCTCTGCCTCGAAGTCACCGAGTCCGCCCTCATCGGCGCCGACGACGACCTGCTCAAGCCGCTGCGCCGACTCGCCGAGATGGGCGTCGACATCGCCCTGGACGACTTCGGCACCGGCTACTCGAACCTGGCGAACCTGCGCCGGCTCCCGGTCAGCGTCCTCAAGCTGGACCGCTCCTTCACACAGAGCATGCAGCGGTTCCCCGCCGACCCCGTCGACCTCAAGATCGTCGAGGGGATCGTTTCGCTCGCCCACGGACTGAACCTCGCGGTGACGGTCGAGGGCGTCGAAACCGGGGCCCAGGCCGAGCAGTTGCGGATACTGGGCTGCGACACCGCCCAGGGCTGGTACTACGCCCGCCCGGGCCCGCCGGAGCGACTGCACGAGCTGGCGCTGGTGGACGCGACGGCCTGAGTGCCGCCCGGTCCTACGGCAGCGGCAGCGAGCGCAGCGAACCGTGGGTGCGGGCCATGACGAGGACGTGGCCCGTGTCCCCGCCCGGTACGACGAGCACGGGGTGTTCGCCGTCCCTGGTCTGCGCGTACGCCGGGGACATGCGGGGCGCGGCACTTCCGGTGCCCCGCGGACCGGCGAGCAGGTCGATCGTGATCACGCGGCCCCTCGTGGGGTCGTTGACGGGGGTGAAGGTCACGAACCGGCCGCCGACCACGGCGGCGGCGTCCGTCCTGGTGGCGTACGTGCTCCACAGCCTGCGGTCGTGTTCGAGGTCGTACGCGAACCAGTCGCCCGCGCTCGTGTCCTCGGCGCCGGCCTCGTACAGCACCAGGACCCCGTCGTCGGAGATCACGCCCTGCACGGGCTTGTTGATCGTGTTCCGCGGGGTCGGCAGCGGCCTCAGCGTGGCCGGATCCAGGCGCCGCATGGGCGGGAAGGTGTCCCCGGCGGAGAACGGGCTGCCGGTGCAGAGCAGGTAGTGGCCGCCGGTGACGAGGTGCGGGCACTCGACGCCGGCCGGGCCGGTCGCCACGGTGTCTCCGGTGCGGGAGTCGCGGGCGGTGACCCGGGTGGTGCCGTCGGCCGTGTAGACGCGGCCCCCGAACGCGGCCAGGGGTTCGCCCGGGCTCCAGGCGACCGCCCGGTGCCACAGGAGCGTGCCGTCGGAGGCGCGCACGGCGTCGAGCACGGCGCCGGTGCGGATGAAGGGGTCCGGGGCGTGCAGGGCGTAGAGGATCCCGTCCGCGGCGCCGAGGGCGACGTAGGCGCGGCCGGTCGGCAGCCGGCGGGTCCACGCCTGCCCACCCGTCCGCAGGTCCGCCGCGCGGAGCACGCCCGCGACGCCGGACACGGCCCGCGCGTCGGCCGCGTCCACGAGCAGTTCGGCGCTCTTGCCGCGGGCGCCGCCGGGCACGGTCCAGGTGACACGGCCGTCGGCCCGCGAACGCCCCACGAGCGCACCGGTGTCGGTCGCGCACACCACCTGGTGCGCGGTCGCGCCGCAACTGCCGTGGGCCTCCGGGCGGGTGAGGGACGCGGTCCACGCGCGCCACGGGCCCGAGACCGACATCGAACGCGTGGCCACGGTCGGCCCGGAGTCACCGGAGTGCGGTGCGGCGGACGAGCCCTTCGAGGGGGTGCTCCCGGAGCACCCCGCGAGCACCAGCAGCGCCGCGCCCACGACAGCCGTCCGCCCTATCATCCGCCCACCCCCGTGCGAGAAGTCCCCATGCTACGACCGCTCACCGCTCCAGCAGCATCCGCTGCAACTCCCGTGCCGCGCGCGGCGGAGCCACGTCGCTGCGGTGGGCCAGCGCGATCGTCCGGTGCAGGCCCGGCCGGGCGAGCGGAGTGACCCGCAGCCCACGCCCCGCCCGGGTGGCGACCATCCGCGGTACGACGGCCACGCCCAACCCCGCCCGTACGAACCCCAGCACCGCGTCCATCTCCCCGCCCTCCACCGCGAAGTCCGGCTCGAATCCCTCGGCACGGCATGCGGCGACCGTCAGTTCGCGCAGGTCGTAGCCGTGCCGGAACATCACCAGGGGCGCGTTCTCCAGATCGGCGATGCGCACGGTACGGCGGTCCGGGCCGCCCGGCGCCGGTGCCTCCGGCGAGGAGACGACGACCAGGTCCTCGCGCAGCAGCTCGACCGTCGTCAGCGCCGGGGACGGCGTCGGCAGCGGCAGGACCACCAGGGCCAGGTCGAGCGCGCCGCGCGCGAGCAGCCGTACGAGATCGTGCGAGCCGCCCTCCTCGATCATCAGCCGGATGCCGGGATAGCGGTCGTGGAAGGCGCGCAGCACGTCCGGCAGCAGACCCGTGCACAGGCTCGGGGTCGCACCCAGCCGGACCCGGCCGCTGCGCAGCTGCACCAGCTCCTGCACCTCGTGCCGGGCCGTGTCCGCGTCGGCCAGGATGCGGCGGGCCAGCGGCAGCAGCGCCTCGCCCGCGTCGGTGAGGCTGATGTTGCCGCGCGCCCGCAGGAACAGGTCCGCCCCGAGCTCCCGCTCCAGCGCCCTGATCTGCTGCGACAGGGAGGGCTGGGCGACATGGACCGCCTCGGCGGCACGGGTGAAGTGGCGGGTCTCGGCGACCGCCACGAAGTACTGGAGCTGCTGGAACTGCACCCTCGTACGATAGCCGCTCTCTATGGAATCAAGCCGGACCATGTCTTGGACCGATCGGTGCTCCCGGTTCTAACGTCTTGAACCATGGCTCTGGCAACGCGGACGGACCGACGGCCGTCCATGGCACGCACCGTGTGGGACAGCTCCGTCGGCAAGAAGACCGTGATGGCCGTCAGCGGGCTGATCATGCTGCTGTACCTGGTCGTCCACATGATCGGCAACCTGAAGATCTTCTTCGGGGCGGGCGAGTTCAACCACTACGCGCACTGGCTGCGCACGGTCGGCGAGCCGTTCATGCACTACGAGTGGACGCTCTGGCTGATCCGTGTGGTGCTGGTCGTCGCCGTGGTCGCGCACGCCACCTCCGCCTACCAGCTCAGCCGCCGGGACCTCCGGGCGCGGCCCGGCAAGTACGTCCACAGGAAGGCGCGGGCGAGCTACGCCACCCGCACCATGCGCTGGGGCGGCATCATCCTCGGCCTGTTCATCGTGTGGCACATCCTCGACCTGACCACCGGCACCGTGCACTCCGGCGGCTTCCAGGAGGGCCGCCCGTACCAGAACGTCGTGGACACCTTCTCCACCTGGTACGGCAACGTCATCTACATCGTCGCGATGCTCGCCCTCGGCCTGCACGTCCGGCACGGCTTCTGGAGTGCCGCCCAGACCCTCGGCGTCGGCAGCCGCACCCGCGACCGCGCCCTCAAGGCCGTCGCGAACGTCCTCGCACTGCTGCTCACGGCCGGCTTCATCGCCGTACCCGTGGGTGTCATGACCGGAGTGGTGAGCTGAACATGACCTACGTCGACTACACGACCGGCGCGCCGCTGACCGACGGCAAGGCGCCTTCCGGACCCGTCAACGAGCGCTGGGACAAGCGCCGTTTCGAGGCGAAGCTGGTCAACCCCGCCAACCGGCGCAAGCACACCGTCATCGTGGTCGGTACGGGCCTCGCGGGCGGCTCCGCCGGCGCCACACTCGCCGAACAGGGCTACCACGTCGTCCAGTTCTGCTACCAGGACTCCCCGCGCCGCGCCCACTCCATCGCCGCGCAGGGCGGTATCAACGCGGCGAAGAACTACCGCAACGACGGCGACTCCATCCACCGCCTGTTCTACGACACCGTCAAGGGCGGCGACTTCCGGGCCCGCGAGTCCAACGTGCACCGCCTGGCGCAGATCTCCGTCGAGATCATCGACCAGTGCGTGGCGCAGGGCGTGCCCTTCGCCCGGGAGTACGGCGGCCTCCTGGACACCCGCTCCTTCGGCGGGGTGCAGGTATCGCGCACCTTCTACGCCCGCGGGCAGACGGGCCAGCAGCTGCTGCTCGGCGCGTACCAGGCCCTGTCGCGGCAGATCGCGGCCGGGAACATCGAGATGCACCCGCGCACCGAGATGCTCGACCTGGTCGTCGTCGACGGGCGGGCGCGCGGGATCGTGGCGAGGGACCTCGTCACCGGCCGCATCGACACCTACTTCGCGGACGCCGTGGTCCTGGCCTCCGGCGGCTACGGCAACGTCTTCTACCTGTCGACGAACGCCATGAACTCCAACGCGACGGCGATCTGGCGGGCCCACCGGCGCGGCGCCCACTTCGCCAACCCCTGCTTCACCCAGATCCATCCGACCTGCATCCCGCGCACCGGCGACCACCAGTCCAAGCTGACGCTGATGAGCGAGTCGCTGCGCAACGACGGCCGGATCTGGGTCCCGAAGGCCAAGGGCGACGACCGGCCGCCGAACCGGATCCCCGAGGACGAGCGCGACTACTACCTGGAGCGCATCTACCCGTCCTTCGGCAACCTCGTCCCGCGTGACATCGCCTCCCGCGCCGCGAAGAACGTCTGCGACGAGGGCAGGGGCGTGGGGCCCGGCGGACAGGGCGTCTACCTCGACTTCGCCGACGCGATCCGGCGGATGGGCCGCAAGGCGGTCGAGGCCAAGTACGGCAACCTCTTCGACATGTACCAGCGGATCACCGACGAGGATCCGTACGAGGTGCCGATGCGGATCTACCCGGCCGTGCACTACACGATGGGCGGACTGTGGGTCGACTACGACCTCCAGACCACGATCCCGGGGCTGTTCGCGATCGGCGAGGCCAACTTCTCGGACCACGGCGCGAATCGCCTCGGCGCCTCCGCACTGATGCAGGGTCTCGCCGACGGCTACTTCGTGCTCCCGGCGACCATCAACGACTACCTCGCCCGCAACCCGCACCAGGACGCGGTGAGCGACGAACACCCGGCCGTGCAGGAGGTGTTGGCGGAGACCGAGGACCGGCTCAACCTGCTCCTCGCCGTCGACGGCGACCGCACGCCGGACTCCTTCCACCGCGAACTCGGCGAACTCATGTGGGAGTTCTGCGGGATGGCCCGCAGCGACTCCGGTCTGCGCAAGGCGCTGGAGCGCATCCCGCAGATCCGCGAGGAGTTCTGGCGCCGCATCAAGGTGCCGGGCACCGGCGAGGAGTTCAACCAGTCGCTGGAGAAGGCGAACCGGATCGTCGACTACCTGGAGCTCGCCGAGCTGATGTGCCTCGACGCGCTGCACCGCGCCGAGTCCTGCGGCGGCCACTTCCGCGAGGAGTCCCAGACCCCCGACGGCGAGGCCGCCCGCCGGGACGAGGAGTTCGCCTACGCGGCGGCCTGGGAGTTCACCGGCACCGGCGAGGCTCCCGTCCTGCACAGGGAAGACCTGGTCTTCGAGTACGTCCACCCCACCCAGCGGAGCTACGCATGAAGCTCACCCTGCGCGTCTGGCGGCAGAAGAACGCCGACGCCGACGGAGCGATGTCCACGTACGAGGTGGACGGCATCTCGTCCGACATGTCCTTCCTGGAGATGCTGGACACCCTCAACGAGGAGCTCATCCTGCGCGGTGAGGACCCGGTGGCCTTCGACCACGACTGCCGCGAGGGCATCTGCGGCGCGTGCTCGCTCGTCATCAACGGCGACGCGCACGGCCCGGAGCGCACCACCACCTGCCAGCTGCACATGCGGTCCTTCTCGGACGGCGACACGATCGACATCGAGCCGTGGCGGGCCTCCGCCTTCCCGGTGATCAAGGACCTGGTCGTGGACCGGTCCGCCTTCGACCGGATCATCCAGGCCGGCGGCTACATCACCGCGCCCACCGGCGCCGCACCGGAGGCCCACGCCACGCCGGTGCCGAAGCCGGACGCCGACTTCGCCTTCGAACACGCCGAGTGCATCGGCTGCGGGGCGTGCGTGGCGGCCTGCCCCAACGGGGCGGCGATGCTGTTCACGTCGGCCAAGGTCAACCATCTGAACGTACTGCCGCAGGGCGCCCCCGAGCGGGAGACCCGGGTGCTGGACATGGTGGCGCAGATGGACGACGAGGGCTTCGGCGGCTGCACGCTGGCCGGGGAGTGCGCGACGGCGTGCCCGAAGGGCATCCCCCTGGTGTCCATCACGAGCATGAACAAGGAGTGGCTGCGGGCGACCAGGAAGGTCGCCAAGCGCTGAGAGACGTTCGCCGACAAGGTGCGGACGGGTGGGGCCGGACGTGGTGCTCAAGTCCGGCCCCATCACGCCTTGCCGCTCTCCGGCCACCCGCGGGACACCGTCCGGTCGGCGGAGTCCGAGGTCCCGGACACCTTGCCCGAGCCGTTCAGCCGCCGCACATTCGCGCTCTCCGAAGCGGTCACGTACACGCCAACCGGCGTCGGAAGAACAGGGACAGCGGCACCGCTCGCCGCCTCCGCCCGTGACCTGGAGAGTGCCATGACCGGCGTTTCCACCCTCGACCGTCCCCCGCAGAGCGTCGCCCCCGTCCGCTACACCGTCGGCCTGGCCCGGGACGAGGAGGACGTACGGGCCGCCCAGCGGCTGCGGCACGACGTGTTCGCCGGCGAGATGGGGGCTCTCCTGGCCACCCCGCAACCCGGCCTCGACATCGACGGCTTCGACGCCTACTGCGACCACCTGCTGGTCCGCGACACCGTGACCGGACAGGTCGTCGGCACCTACCGGCTGCTGCCCCCGGAGCGGGCCGCGGTGGCCGGACGCCTGTACTCGGAGAGCGAGTTCGACCTCACCCCGCTCGACACGATCCGCCCGGGGCTCGTCGAGGTCGGCCGCTCCTGCGTGCACCCCGACCACCGCGACGGCGCGGTCATCGGCCTCATCTGGGCCGGCATCGCCCGCTACATGGTCGACCGCGGTCACGACTGGCTGGCCGGCTGCTGCTCGATCCCGCTCGCCGACGGCGGCGCCCTCGCGGCCGGCACCTGGGACCGGGTGCGCACCAAGTACCTGGCTCCGGAGGAGTTCCGGGTACGGCCCCTGCTGCCCTGGGAGCCGACGGCCGAGGCCCCCGCAGGCCACACCGAGCTGCCCCCGCTGCTGCGCGGCTACCTCCGTCTCGGCGCCTGGGTGTGCGGCCGGCCCGCCCATGACCCGGACTTCGGGGTCGCCGACATGTACGTGCTGCTGTCGATGCGCCGGGTCAACGCCCGCTATCTGCGGCACTTCCTCTCGCTCGTCCCGGCCTGATGAGCATCTGGCTGCCCAGCGCGCCCTGCACCCCGGGGGCGTGCCTGGAGCGGACGGGGACCGCCGCGGCCCTACCCCGTGCCGTGCTGCGGCTCCTCGCGGTCACGGCGGTGCTGCTCGCGGGGATCGCGCTGCTGCCGGTCGGCCGGTCGATCCCGGCCGGCCCGGTCAGGTGGTGGTGCCGGGCGGTGGTGCGGGCCTCGGGGGTCCGGGTCCGCCTCTCCGGCGCCACCGCGCCCGCAGGCGGAGTGCTGCTGGTCGCCAACCACATCTCCTGGCTGGACATCCCGCTGCTGGCCGCCGTACGCCCCGCCCGGATGCTCGCCAAGTCCGAGATCCGCGGGTGGCCGGTGGCGGGATGGCTCACCGCCCGCAGCGGGGCGCTGTTCATCGAGCGGGACCGGCTGCGGGCCCTGCCGGACACGGTCGCCCGCATCGCCGTCGCGTTGAGCGGGGGCGCCGCGGTGGCCGTCTTCCCCGAGGGCAGCACCTGGTGCGGCCGCGCCCAGGGCCACTTCCGCCGCGCGGTGTTCCAGGCGGCCCTGGATGCGGGCGTCCCGGTGCAGCCCGTGCGGCTCAGGTACCGGGTGAGCGGGGGAGGGGCCAGCACGGCTCCCGCCTTCATCGGGAACGACTCGCTGCTGTCGTCGGTGTGGCGGGTGGTGTCGGCGCGAGGGCTGGTGGCCGAGGTGGAGGTCACGGAGCCGGTGGCCCCGGGCAGCCGCACCGACCGCAGGGCGCTGGCCGCGACCGCGCAGGCACGGGTGTGGGGAGAACACACGGCGGACCGGCATCCGGTCGACCGGTTCCGGGACGTCGACCCGCTGCGTGAACAGCGGGGCCGGGACGTCGTACGGCCCCCTCGTCCGGGCCGCCCGCGCCTGCTCGCTCCTCAGCCGCCCGGTGTCAGCGCCCGTGTCAGATAAGGCGCCGTAGCGCTCCCGGCGACCCCCGCCACCTCGTCCGGCACCCCCGCCGCCACGATCCGCCCGCCGGCGTCCCCGCCGCCCGGACCCAGGTCGATCACCCAGTCCGCGCCCGCCACGACCGACATGTCGTGCTCGACGACGATGACGGTGTGCCCGGCGTCCACGAGGCCGTGCAGTTGGCGCATGAGCACCTCGACGTCGGCCGGGTGGAGACCGGTGGTGGGTTCGTCGAGGAGGTAGACCGTGTGGGCGCGGTGCACCCTCTGGAGTTCGCTCGCGAGCTTGATGCGCTGGGCCTCGCCGCCGGAGAGCTCGGTGGCGGGCTGGCCCAGCCGCAGGTAGCCGAGGCCGACGTCGAGGAGGGTGGCGAGGCTGCGGGCCACGGGCGGGGAGTCGGAGAAGAAGTCCGCCGCCGCCTCCACCGTGAGGCCGAGCACCTGGGCGATGTTCCGCCCCCGGTACGTCACTTCGAGCGTCTCGGGGTTGTAGCGGGCCCCGCCGCAGTCCGGGCAGGCCGCGTAGGTGCTCGGCAGGAAGAGCAGCTCCACGCTGACGAACCCCTCGCCCTGGCAGGTCTCGCAGCGCCCGCCCGCCACGTTGAAGGAGAACCGGCCCACGCCGTACCCGCGTTCGCGTGCCCCGTCGGTGGCGGCGAACACCTTGCGCACGACATCGAACAGGCCCGTGTAGGTGGCCAGGTTGGAGCGCGGGGTCCGGCCGATCGGCCTCTGGTCGACGGAGACCACCCGGCCCACCCCCTCCAGCTCCTCGGTGATCTCGCCGACGAGCGTGGACTTGCCGGACCCCGACACCCCCGTCACCGCGGTGAACACACCCAGCGGGAACTCGGCGGTGACCCCGCGCAGGTTGTGACGGGTGACCGGACCGACCTTCATGTGCCCACGGGGCGCACGCACCTGGCGGGCCGGAGCGGGGGAGCGGTCGAACAGGAACCGTGCCGTGGCCGACTCCTCGACCGCCGCCAGCTCCGCCACCGGCCCGCTGTGCAGCACCCGCCCGCCGTGCTCGCCCGCGAGCGGTCCGACGTCCACCAGCCAGTCCGCGCCGCGCATCACGTCCAGGTGGTGCTCCACCACGAACACCGAGTTGCCGGCCGCCTTCAACCGCGCGAGCACGGTGAGCAGCGCCTCCGTGTCCGCGGGGTGCAGTCCGGCGGAGGGCTCGTCGAGGACGTACACGACTCCGAACAGCCCGGATCGCAACTGGGTGGCGAGCCGCAGGCGTTGGAGTTCCCCGGCGGACAGGGTGGGGGTCGGGCGGTCCAGGCTGAGGTAGCCGAGGCCGAGCTCGACGACGGGTGCGATACGGGACGTGAGGTCGTCGGTGAGGACCCGCGCGGCCCCGCCGTCGGCGGTCAGCGAGGCGGCCAGCTCGGTCAGCGGCACCGCCGCCAGCTCGGCGATCGTACGGCCGTTGAACGTCACCGCCATCGCCTCCGGGCGCAGTCGGCTGCCGCCGCACACCGGGCAGGGCTCGGAGACGAGGAACCGCTCGGCCTTCGCCCTGAGCGTCTGGCTCCTGGAGTCCGCGAAGGTCTTCAGCACATAGCGGCGGGCGCTCATGTACGTGCCCTGGTAGGGGCGTTGGATCCGGTCCGCGTCCCGCACCGGGTGCACGGTCACCACCGGCTGCTCGTCCGTGAACAGGATCCACTCCCGCTGCTCGGCGGGCAGCTCGCGCCAGGGCCGGTCCACGTCGTAGCCGAGCGTGTCGAGGATGTCCCGCAGGTTCTTGCCCTGCCAGGCGCCGGGCCAGGCGGCGATGGCACCCTCCCGGATCGACAGCGAGGGATCGGGCACCAGCGACCGCTCGGTCGTCCGGTGCACCCGGCCGAGCCCGTGACACTCCGGGCAGGCGCCGACGGCCGTGTTCGGCGAGAAGGAGTCCGAGTCGAGCCGTTCGGCGCCCGGCGGATAGGTGCCGGCCCGGGAGAACAGCATGCGCAGGGAGTTCGAGAGATTGGTGACCGTGCCGACGGACGAACGGGACGTCGGCGCCGCCCGCCGCTGCTGGAGCGAGACCGCCGGCGGCAGCCCGGTGATCTCCCCGACCTTCGGCGCCCCCACCTGATGGATCAGCCGCCGCGCGTACGGCGCCACCGACTCGAAGTACCGCCGCTGGGCCTCCGCGTAGATCGTCCCGAACGCCAACGACGACTTCCCCGACCCGGACACCCCAGTGAACACGACCAGCACATCCCGCGGGATGTCGACGTCCACCCCCTGAAGATTGTGCTCACGGGCACCGCGGACACGGACGTACGGGTCGTGGGAGTTGGACATGAGGGGGCTCCAGGCACAGGGGACAAACCTCACGATCCTATGCGAAGGTGCGACGGTGGTCGGGGCTGGTGAGCTCGCATGCTGAGGTGGCAGTTATGCGGGAGCCGCTCGACGCGCCGGGCGCGGTGAGTGATCGCTTGGGGATCGTGGCGGCCGCAGGCAACTACCAGAGCCAGCGGTCAAGGAATTCGGCCCAGATGAACCCGTGGTAGCCGTCGAAGGCAGGCGGATCGATCTTCTTGAGTTCGTCAGCGAGCATGCTGAGGTGGGCCAGTGCCTCCTCCTCGCGGCCATCCGGATCGCTGAGGGTCTCGGACTCGCTGACGTACAGGCCGTAGTGGTGCAGGGTCCGCAGCCACAGGGCGATGGAGGAGTTGGCGAACCACGCCTCGCCTTGAGGGAGGACGTAGTAGACCGTCCCTGTGCCGGGTTCGACGCCGAACGACCATTGCAGTCCCGGCACGAGGTCGCCATGGTGATTCCGGGTGAGGAGGTAGAGCGATCTGCCAGCTGACGTCTGGAGTGCAGGGACTGCCTCCACCTGGAACGATACGTACTCGATCAACTGATCGACGACAGGGACTCCGACATCAACAAGTAGTGCCTTCTGGTCCTCGGGAATCCGCCAGTCCGACACGACTGCCCAGTCCGCCCTTGTGACGTTCCCGGTGCCGGCCCAGGCAGTGAGCTCGTCAAAGGTTGTCATGTGAGCATCCTTCCGCGGCTGGCTGCGATGCGGACCCTACCGAGCAGGACTGACAGACACGTGGTCCCATCGGCGGCGACACACGTCTCAGTGGCCGCGGAGGGCTTATCGGCTCCACGCCGGCGTCACTCCCGGTTGAACCGCCGCAGCGAGGGAGAGCGAGCCTGCTGACGCTGATGGCGAAGTCCCGGCACAAGAAGGCGGAGAGCGCACGGAAGACCTTCTCCTCGGCCGCCCGGCGGGGCTCAGGAGAACTCGCGGGACGTCGCACAGGCCGGTTGCCCGGCTCCTGTATGTACCTTTCGGCCGCGTCACGACAACGGCTGGATTTGGCCGTGCGTGCCTCGGAAACTCTGGGGATTCTATGGAATCCGATACTGGGGAGCGTCGCGGAGGACCGCCCGTAGGTCAGGGCGTCCTCTCGGGGGAGGACGTCGGTGGGAACTTCCACACAGGAGCGGCGGGAACGCTACTTTCAGGCCATCTCGGCTCATCCGACGACAGCATCGGCTACGAAAACCGTCGCGTCCAAGACGAAATCGGTCAGGAAGGACAAGGAGCGGCGCACGCCGCCCACAGAGGTCACCAAACGGCTGTGCGCGGCCGCGCACGCTCGCCCCGACCGGCTGGAGGCCGTCAGCAGAGCGTCACGACACCTGGCGACGCATGGCTGGGGTATCGCCTCGGTACGTGCCCTCCTTGCCGACGACCGATTCCAGCGGGGCAACGAGGGTGCGACCTGCCCTCCACTGGGCGAGCCGCTCGCCAGGTGGGCGATAGGCAAGATACTTCTGTCGCGGTTACGCGTGGTGCCCTCCTATGGATTCGATCTCGCCCCTGTCCTCGCGCACTGCCTCGCCGCGCGCAGGCAGTGGCGCGTGCGCCGGACGGCACTCACGATCATCCTGGGCTGGATCGCCTTCCGCTTCCCGCTCGGTGTCGCCGTATGGGGCATCGCGGCCGCGCTCTCTCTCGTGGCCGCCCGGCCGCCCCGCCGTCCGGTGTGGCGTGACCGGCGGTGGTTGCCGAGGCTCAGCCGGACCTGGGCGGGTGCGCTCCTGCTGCTCCTGCTCCCCGTGCTGGTGATGACGCTCCGTCCCACGAGCCGGGTGGGGGAGGAGACTCTCATGGCGGTCGAGTACGCCGCGGTCGCCTACCTGGCAGTACGGATCGTGGACCGGCTCGTCGCCCACGGCTATGCCCTGGCCTGTGACCGGGACAGCCGTCGTCCATGGTCAGGACCGCGGCTGCGTGGCCGGATCGCCGTCATCGAGCGCGCACAAGCCAACAACGCCCTCCCGTACGAACTCCACGCGGGCTACTGGCGTTTCATCGGTGCCGGCAACTCTCTCTGGCGGCGGTCCACGATCAGTATCAAGCTGCAGGGCGAGAAGGACGACGAGGACGAGACGGTCCGCAAGGACTTCGTGCCCTTCGACGCCGACGAACTGCTCACCGCGGTGTGTGAGGACCTCGACGATCTGCGGATCGCTGAACCGCCCTTCCAGCCGCTGGAGTGCGACGTCCGGTATGTGCGAGGTGGCCCCGCCCGTCGGTGGGCCCGCCTGCCGAGGGTTCCCGACGGCGACGGGAACGCCGACGACGCCTTGTGGGGCCGGGCGCCGGATGAGCGGGGCTCCGGGATCGTCGTGCGCCGGTACCTGTCCGGGCAGGTCCGCACATGGTCCGGTCAACTGGTCATCACTGTGCTGGCGTCCGCCGTGATCGAGGGGCAGGAACTGCACTTCGTGGTGCGCCCCCATCTGCTGCCGCCGCTCCACGACGACATAGACGAGGCCGTCGATCCCGAAGTGCTGCGCAGGTTCGGCACGTATGCGCAGATGCCCGTCCAGGCACTGGGAGATCTGCTGGCCCTCGGCCAAGGATGGTGGCGGCTCCTGAAGTGGTGCGCGCGGGAGAGCGAGGAGTCGGCGGGTGAGCTGGTGGGGGACGTCCCGAAGCGGCCGCTGCCGACGAGCCTGCGCGAGCGCTACTCGCCCATCTACACCGGCGACATGCACGTCGCCGAGGACGCCGTCCGGCATGTGACGATCGTTCAGTCGTCCATGTTCTCCACGGTCGAGGACTTCCTCGAGTTCAAGGGCGTCGATGTCACGGACTTCAAGCGTCAGGTCCAGAAGATCATGACGGTCATCCATGCCGGCGACAACAACATCATCCAGGCGGTCACGGCGGGCCGGGACGCACACGTCGCCCAGGAATACGAGTCGGGTGACGGGCAGGAGGAGCAGTCGCGTCGAACCGGTGACCGAGAGGACGGCGACAAAGCGAGCAGCGGCACGACGACGGAGAAAGGGGACGAGGAATGACTCGAACGCCACGTGAAGGCGGCTGGCGGAGCGGGAAGGGCCGCCAGCAGGTCTCCAACGAGGTGAGGGCCCGCGACGGCAACAACATCCAGGCGGTGAGCGCGGGTCGGGACGCCTACGCCAACCAGAACGCCTCGCGCAACGATCCGGCGGTGGCCGAAGTCCGCGCCAGCCTGAGGGAGTTCCGGGACGCCCTGTACCGGCTCGACGCCGACGAGAACCGTGACGCCGGACTGCGCGCCGCCGACCGCATCGAGCGGGCGCTCGGCAACCCGGAGGAGCAGCGCGACACCATCGAGGGCGCGGCCGACACGATCGGTGTCATGGGCCGGACAGTGGCGGCCCTGGCCGGAGCGGCGGTCGCGGTCCAGCAGGCCGTGGCGGCGCTGTTCTGATGGTCCTCCCTCCGCGCCCTACGCGGAGGGAGCCCCTGCCCCGCCCGTGACCCGGGCCAGCCGACGGAAGGAGTCCAGCAGGGACTCGCGGTCGTAGGTGCTGGTCGTGACCAGGACCTCCTGGGCGCCCGTCTCCTTCAGGACGGTCTCCAGGTCGTGGGCCACCTGCTCCTCGGTGCCCGCGATGTGGCCGGTCAGGCCGGACTCGTAGAAGGCGCGCTCCTTCGGTGTCATCGTGAGGCCCTCGACGCGCTCGGCGGGTGGGAGGGGCGGGAAGGTGCCGTGGGTGCGGGAGTACGCCATCGACCACGCCTCCGGGATCAGGAGGCGGCGGGCCCGGTCGGGGGTGGCGGCGACCGCGATCGTGCCGGAGATGACCACGTACGGCTCCTGCGCCCAGGCGGAGGGGCGGAAGTGCGCGCGGTAGTGGTCGATGCCGCGCTGCATCTTCTCGCGGTTGCGCAGGTCGCCGATGACCATCGGCAGGCCCGCCCGGGCCGCGATCTGGGCGCCCTCGCCCATGGCCAGCACGAAGGGCGGCACGGTCAGGCCCTCGGCGGGGCGGGCCCGGACCCCCGTCGGGGAGGTCCCGCGGAACCAGCCCAGCAGCTCCTCAAGCTGTACGGCGAAGTCGTCGGCGTCGTCCTTGCCGCGCCCCAGCGCCTTGCGCACGCCGTCGGTGAAGCCGACCGAGCGGCCCAGGCCCATGTCGATCCGGCCGGGGAAGAGCGACTCCAGCACCCCGAACTGCTCGGCGACGACCAGGGGTTGGTGGTTCGGCAGCATCACACCGCCGGTGCCGACCCGGATGGTGTCGGTGGCCGAGGCGACGGCGGCCGCGAGGACCGTCGGCGCGGAGCCCGCCACTCCCGGCACCCCGTGGTGCTCCGAGACCCAGAACCGGTGGTAGCCGAGTCCCTCCAGCTCCCGCGCCAGCCGGACCGTGTCCTTCAGCGCCTGTGCGTTCGTGCCGCCCTCGCGGGTGCGGGAGCGGTCCAGGACGGAGAAGCGGGTGGCGGCGATCAGGGAACTCACACCGGGTTCAACGCGTGAGCGGGCCGGGCATTCCCGGCGGGCCCCGAGCGAAAATCAGATGACCGGCATTCGCGCAGGTCAGCACAATGGCCGGGTGACCGTCCAGAACATCCTGCTCTCCGGCGTCGTCGGCTCGACCGCGTACGGACTCGCCCGCGAGGGCTCCGACGTGGACCGGCTCGGCATGTTCGCCGCGCCCACCGAGAGCCTGCTCGGCCTGCACGCCCCGAGGGAGTCCCACGTCACCACGGCCCCGGACCGCACCCTGCACGAGGCGGCGAAGTGGTGCCGGCTCGCCCTCGGCGGCAACCCGACGGTGATGGAACTGGTGTGGCTGCCGGACGAGCTGTACGAGAAGCGCACCCCGCTCGGCGACGAACTCATCGGCATCCGGGGCTCGTTCCTGAGCGCGCCGCGGGTCCGGGACGCCTATCTGGGGTACGCCACGCAGCAGTTCAGGAAGCTGGAGAGCCGCGCGGGCGACCACCGCACCGCCAAGCACGCCCGGCACCTGAAGCGCCTGTGCCACCAGGGCCTGGAGCTGTACTCCACCGGACGGCTCACCATCCGGGTCGAGGACCCGGAGGAGTACCACCGCTTCGGTGACTCCGTCGCTGCCGACCCCTCCCGGGCGCGGTCCCTGCTCGCCCACTGTGAGAGCGCCTTCGCCGGGACCCGCAGCGCGCTGCCCGACCGGCCCGACGAGGCACCGGCCGAGGCGTGGCTGCTGCGCGTGCGCGCCCGGTTCTACGCCACCGCGGCGTGAGCGTGCGCGTCGGCGCCCTCGTGGGCGCAGGTGTCGTCGACGCCGTACGTCTCCCAGGCAGGGAAGGGGTCCACGAGCGGGTGGCGCCGGTCGTCCGGGGTCATGAGGCAGCCGGTGAGTGCCGCGTGCAGCGTGTCCGGCTCCAACCGGGTGCCGATGAAGACGAGTTCCTGGGCGTAGGGCGCCTCGGTGTCCCGGGCGGCGGACGGTTCGAAGCGGGCCACCGCACCGGCCTGTGACCACAGGCCCGTCACCCGCGGGCGACTGGCCAGGGTGAAGAAGCCCTTCGAGCGCAGGATGCGCCCGTACGCCCCGCTGTCCAGGCCCTCGGTGACGAGATCCCACAACCGGCCCGGATGGAAGGGGAGTTCGGAGCGGAAGACGGTCGAGGAGACGCCGTACTCCTCGGTCTCGGGCACGTGCTCGCCGTTGAGTTCCTGGACCCAGCCCGGTGCCTGCTGGGCGCGCTCCAGGTCGAACAGGCCGGTGCCGAGGACCTGTCGGACGTCCACGCGGGAGTGCTCGGCCTCGACGATCCGGGCGGCCGGGTTGAGCCGTACGAGAGTCGCCCGCAGCCGGGCCGCCGCCCGGGCGTCGACCATGTCGAGCTTGTTGAGGACGAGGACGTCCGCGAACTCGATCTGGTCGACGAGGAGATCGCTGACCGTGCGTTCGTCGTCCTCGAAGGGGGCGAGGCCGCGCTCGGCGAGTTCGTCGCCCCGCTCCAGCTCGGGCAGGAAGTTGGCCGCGTCCACGACCGTGACCATGGTGTCGAGCCGGGCCACGTCACCGAGGGTGGCGCCGTCGTCGCGGGCGAAGGCGAAGGTCGCGGCCACGGGCAGGGGTTCCGAGATGCCGGAGCTCTCGATGAGCAGATGGTCGAAGCGGCCCTCGCGGGCCAGCCGGTCCACCTCGTAGAGGAGGTCGTCGCGCAGGGTGCAGCAGATGCAGCCGTTGGTCATCTCGACCAGGCGTTCCTCGGTCCGCGACAGCGCGGCCTCACCGCCGCGCACCAGCGCCGCGTCGATGTTGACCTCGCTCATGTCGTTGACGATGACGGCGACCCTGAGCCCGTCGCGGTTGGCGAGGACATGGTTGAGGAGCGTCGTCTTGCCCGCTCCGAGGAAGCCGGAGAGGACGGTGACGGGCAGGCGGTCGTACGGCATCCCTCGCGGCCCTCAGCCCTCGGGGCGCAGCAGGCCGCGCTCGTACGCCTTGACCAGGTTCTGCGGGACGAGATGCGTGACGCCGCCGAGGGTGACCGGCACCAGCTGGGCGGTGGTGGCCTTCCACTGCGAGCGGCGGTGGCGGGTGTTGCTGCGGGACATCTTCCGCTTGGGGACAGCCATGACGGGATCCTCCTCGGGGGCGGGGTGGGCACCGAGGACGCTACATGAAAATGGATCCCATTAACAATCAGCGGCGGCGACGGGACCGAACCTTCGCCTCCCGCGGCGGCTCGATGAACTGCAACTCCAGCGTCAGCGGCGGCTCGGCGACGCCCGGACCGCCGGCCGCCGCCCACCGCACGACCTCCTCGGTGCCCTCGTCGTCCGTCACGAACCCGATCCACACGGCCTTGGCGCCCGCCCGGCGCCCGGCCGCCGAGGGCCGTACGACGATGACGTTCGCCTGGTCGCAGGGGCCCAGGCAGTCGGTCGTACGGACCTGGAAGCCGTGCTCGGCCGCTCCGGCGCGCAGCAGCTCCAACTGCCAGGCGTGGTCGGTGCCGGGGTTCTTGCGGGCGTCGCCGCAGCAGCAGCCCCGGCAGACGACGAGAGTGCAGGACGCGGAGCCGGCCAGGAACGAGCGGGGTGTCGAGGACATGGGAGAAGCATGCGGGGTGCACTGATCATGAGGTGCGGGTGGGGGGTGCTCATGACCGGGAGCGGGAGGGGTGCCGGGTCTAGGGTGGGGTGGTGACCGACAGTGACAAGCGCCCGCTCGCCGTGTTCGACCTGGACAACACCCTGGCCGACACGGCCCACCGACAGCGGTTCCTGGAGCGCAGGCCGCGCGACTGGGACGCCTTCTTCGCGGCCGCGCCCGAGGACCCGCCGATCCCGGAGGGCATCGCGCTGGTGCTGGTGAGCGCGGAGGAGTGCGAGATCGTCTATCTCACCGGACGCCCGGAGCGGTGCCGGCGCGACACTCTCGCCTGGCTCGCCGCGCAGGGGCTGCCCGAAGGGCGCGTGCACATGCGGCGCAACGACGACCGGCGGCCCGCCCGGCGCACCAAGCTGGAGATCCTCCAGCGCCTCGGCCGCACCCGGGAGATCCGGTTCCTGGTGGACGACGACGAACTGGTCTGCGCGGACGCGGAACGGGCCGGATTCTCCGTCGTACGGGCGCGCTGGACCGCCCCTTCCGCCGAGCTGAAGGCGGCTCAGGAGCGGGAGGGGCGGACCTGAGCGCCGTCAGTCGGACCCTTCGAGGCGGAAACCGACCTTGAGGCCGACCTGCCAGTGCTGCACCTGCCCGTCCTCGATCTGCCCCCGCACCTGGGTCACCTCGAACCAGTCCAGGTTGCGCAAGGTCTGCGAGGCGCGGCTGATGCCGTTGCGGATCGCCTGGTCCACGCCGTCGGGCGAGGTGCCCACGATCTCGGTGACCCGGTAGGTGTGGTTCGACATACGGATGCTCCTCTCCGCCGTGACAGCGGCGTCACGCGTCACTCCACCGTGCCCCAGCCCGGGGCGGAACGCGAGTCCGCTGCGCTGGGCTTGGGCCGGGCGCCTACGGGGGTGCCGGGTTCGGTCGTCGGGCGGGTGCGGGTGCGTGGTGGCTTGTCGCGCAGCTCCCCGCGCCCCCGGGTGAGTGCAGGCGGCCTGCGCCACGACCGGACCGTCAGCCGCCCGCGCACGCCTGCCGTGCGGGCACTCTCCCTGGAGCGGCTCCGACGGCGTACGAGCATGAAGTGGCGGACCTACCCCGAGGACGTGCTGCCCCTGTCCCCCTGGACGGGCTCGCGGTGGGGCGTACGGCGATCGTGCCGGACGTGATGCTGGGCACCGTCGAGATGCTCAAGCCGGTCTCCGGACCGGGTGACGCGGTGGTCGTCAACTCGCCCGTGTACCCGCCCTTTCACCAGTTCGTCGGGAACATGGGCCGGCAGGGGCGCGGGACGGACCGCGTATCTGCTGTGCAGCCCGCACAACCCCACCGGGGCCGTGCACACCACCGAGGAACTGGCGAGCGTGGCGGCGCTGGCACGGACGTATGGCGTGCGGGTCGTGGTCGACGAGATCCACGCCCCGATCGTGGCGGCCGACGCGAGCTTCGTGCCCTATCTGAGCGTCCCCGGCGGGGAGAACGGGCTGTCGCTGATGTCGGCCTCCAAGGCGTGGAACCTGGCCGGGCTCAAGGCCGCGGTGGCCGTCGCCGGTCCCGACGCGGCCGACGACCTCGCCCGCCTGCCCGAAGAAGTCGGTCATGGCCCCAGCCACGTCGGCGTCCTTGCCCACACCGCCGCGCTCAGGGACGGCGGTGCCTGGCTCGACGCCCTGCTGACCGGCCTCGACGACAACCGCCGGCTCCTGGCCGGCCTCCTCGCCGAGCACCTGCCCGCCGTACGGTACGCACCGGCCGAGGCCACGTACCTCGCCTGGTTGGACTGCCGTGCGCTGCGTCCGGACGGCGACCCGGCCGAGGTGTTCCTGGAGCGCGGCCGGGTCGCCCTGAACTCCGGGGTCCCGTTCGGCACCGGCGGCGAGGGCTTCGTCCGGTTGAACCTGGCGACCTCTCCCGAGGTGATCACCGAGGCGGTCCGGAGGATGGCGAGCGCCCTCGACTGACGTACATCGCCCTCGACCGACGAAGAGGGCCCGTGGACCTGGGCCCTCTTCGTCGTCGGCCGCTACCGCACCACGCTCAACGACAGCGCGAACCGGCCCTCGCCGTCCGTCCACCAGTGCGCCAACTCCAGCCCTGCGGAGGAGAGTTCGTCACGGACCCCCTCCTTGCGGAACTTCGCGGAGATCTCGGTGTGCAGCTCCTCGCCCGCCGCGAAGTCCACGGCCAGGTCGAGCGCCGGGACCTTCACCGTCTGTTCCGTGCGGGACCGCAGCCGCATCTCGATCCACTCGTTCTCGGCGTCCCACAGGGCCACGTGGTCGAAGGCGCCGGGATCGAAGTCGGCGTCCAGCTCGCGGTTGACGACGGTCAGGACGTTCTTGTTGAACGCGGCCGTCACCCCGGCCGCGTCGTCGTACGCCCTGACCAGCACCTCCTCGTCCTTGACGAGGTCGGTGCCGAGCAGCAGCGCGTCGCCGGGGGAGAGCAGGGCGCGGACCGAGGACAGGAACGCGGCGCGCTCGGCCGGCAGCAGGTTGCCGATCGTGCCGCCGAGGAAGGCCAGCAGGCGCGGGCCCGGTGTGCCCGGCAGGGTCAGTCCGGCCGTGAAGTCGGCGATCAGCGCGTGCACGCTCAGCTCGGGCCGCTGCGCGATCAGCGCGTGTCCGGCCTGGGTGAGGGCGCTCTCGCTGACGTCGACCGGGACGTACGTGTGCAGCCCGGTGAGCGCGTCGAGCAGGTACCGGGTCTTCTCCGAGGAGCCGGAGCCCAGTTCGACCAGGGTGCGGGCGCCGGTCGCCGCGGCGATCTCGCCGGACCGCGCGACGAGGATCTCCCGTTCGGCGCGGGTGGGGTAGTACTCGGGCAACTCGGTGATCTGCTCGAAGAGTTCGCTGCCGTGGGCGTCGTAGAACCACTTCGGCGGCAGGGTCTTCGGCGTGTGCGTCAGGCCCCTGAGGACGTCGGCGCGCAGGGCGGCCTCGGTGGCGTCCTCGGGCAGGGTGCGGGTCAGCAGGAACGGACTCACGTGCGGGGCTCCTCGAGTGGTTCCGGGGACTTCAGTGGCGTCAGCAGGACGTCGGTACGGCTCGCCGCGAGCAGGGTGCGGTCGGGGACCTCCTGCCAGTGCGGATCGTCGTCGTACGGCTCGGAGGCCACGACCGTGCCGAGGCCGGGCCGCTGGAGGTACCAGAGGGTGTCGCCCCAGGCGGTCGCGGCGATGGACTCGCCGTTGGTCATCAGGAGGTTGAGCCGGGAGTCGGGGGCCGCCTCGGCGACCTCCAGGACCGTGTCGGCGAGCGCCTGGCCCTCCTCGTCGCCGCCGCGCAGCCGGTTCAGGACCAGGGCCCACACGAACGCCGAGTCGTTGCGGGCCTCCATCGACAGCAGCTCCGCCGGGGGCAGGGTCCCGGTCAGGGGAGCCAGCGAGCCCGGCCAGCCCTTGACGGCGCCGTTGTGGCTGAACAGCCAGGGCCCCGAGGCGTACGGCGCCGCCGCTGCCTCGGCGTCGGCTCCCGCCAGCGTCGCGTCCCGTACGGCGGCCAGGATCGCCTGGCTCCGCACGACCCGGGCCAGATCGGCGAACGACAGGTCGGCCCAGATGGGCCCGGCCCGCCGGTACCGGGCCGGCACCGGGTCGCCCTCGGCGTACCAACCGACCCCGAAACCATCGGCGTTGACGGTGCCGTACCGCTGCCGGCGCGGTGCCCAGGACTGCCGGTACAGGCTGTGCGCCGGCTCCACGAGGAGCCTGCCGAGCGGCTCCTCGGGTCCCAGGTAGGCCAGATGACGGCACATCAGGCGGATCCCGCGGAACGGGCGGTGCGGAAGCCGGAGAAGATCTGCCGCCGGATCGGGTAGTCCCAGTTGCGGAAGGTGCCCCGGCAGGCCACCGCGTCCACGGCGAACGAACCGCCGCGCAGCACCTTGTGGTCGGGGCCGAAGAACACCTCCGAGTACTCCTTGTACGGGAACGCCTGGAACCCCGGGTAGGGCTCGAAGTCGCTCGCCGTCCACTCCCACACGTCCCCGATCAACTGGCGTACGCCGAGCGGCGACTCGCCTTCCGGATAGCTTCCGGCGGGGGCGGGGCGCAGGTGCCGCTGGCCCAGGTTGGCGTGCTCGGGCGCCGGGTCGGCGTCACCCCAGGGGTAGCGCGTGGAGCGGTTGCCCGCCGGGTCGTGCCGGGCCGCCTTCTCCCACTCCGCCTCGGTCGGCAGCCGCCGCCCGGCCCAGCGGGCGTAGGCGTCGGCCTCGTACCAGCACACGTGGACCACCGGCTCGTCGGCCGGTACGACCTCGGTGACGCCGAAGCGCCGGCGCAGCCACTGCTTGCCGTCGCGGCGCCAGAACAGCGGGGCGTGGATGGAGTGCTGCCGGATGTGGGCCCAGCCCGCCGGGGTCCACCAGCGTTCGGTGTCGTAGCCGCCGTCCTCGATGAACGCCTGGTACTCGGCGTTGGTGACGGGTGTGGTGTCGATGTAGAAGGCGTCCACCTGCCGCCGGTGCGCGGGGCGTTCGTTGTCGAGCGCCCAGGGCTCGTCGGAGGTGCCCATGGTGAACGGGCCGCCGGGGACCAGGACTTCGGCCGGGCCGGTGAACAGCGGGGCGGGTTCCGGGTCCGGGGCGGTCAGGGCCGCGGGCCCCTTGCGGAGCTGATGGGTGATCAGCATGGTCTCGTCGTGCTGCTGTTCGTGCTGCGCGATCATCCCGAAGGCGAACCCGGCCTCGGTGAGCCGGGTCCCGTGCAGCGCGCTGCCCTCCAGGATGTCGAGGACCCGGCCGCGCACCTCGGCCGCGTAGCGCCGGGACTCCGCGGGCGTCAGCAGGGGCAGGGTGGGGCGTTCGGAGCGCGGGTGCTCGAAGGCGTCGTAGATGCCGTCGATCTCGGGCCGTATCGCCTCCTGCCCGCCGACGGTCCGCAGCAGCCACTGCTCCTCCTGGTTGCCGATGTGGGCGAGGTCCCACACGAGCGGCGACATCAGGGGCGAGTGCTGGGCGGTCAGGTCGGGGTCCTCGACGCAGCTGGTGAGGAGCGTCGTGCGGTCCCGGGCGGTGACCAGGGTGGACACCGCCCGCTCTCGGAAGGACTCGGGGTCGACCGAGGGGGCGGTGAGGGAGTCGGTCATGTGCGGGTTTCCTTCCCGAGCGAACCGTGGGTCCGGTCCAGCAGGTCGTCGGCGGGGCAGCGGCCCCGGATCACATAGCGGTGCAGATACGTTTCGACGGCGCCCGTGACCTCGGGGCCGGCGCCCAGGCGGGGCAGGCCCTCCAGGGCCGCCGTGAAGCACGCGACGGCCGCTTCCCGCAGTTCGGGATCGGCGAGGCCCTGGCGGGCCGCGTCGATCCACAGCGGGTTGTGCGGGGCGGGCTGGGAGAGGGTGCGCTCGGCGAGCGGCTTGACCACCCGGTAGGCCGTCTCGGCGGTCTCCGGGTCGTCGAACAGCGCGGCCGTCACCGCGAGCGGCACGATCCAGCCGTCCTCGCCGGGCTGCGCGTCGATCATGCGCAGTTCGAGATGGCCGCGCGGCCTGACCGGCGGGAACAGGGTCGAGACGTGGTAGTCGAGATCCTCGCGGGTCGGCTGCCGGGGCACCCCTGACCTGGCCCATTCCCGGAAGGTGAGCCCCTCCGGGACGTCCCAGGGGCCGCTGTCCCGCCGTATGCACATCACCGGCGCGTCCAGGACGTGCCGGGCCCAGGCGGCCCGGGGGTCGGCGTCAAGGTCGGGGCCGCCCGCCCGGCCCTTGCCGATCTCCGTCCACAGCAGCTGGCGGGTGGAGAGCCAGCCGGTGGGCTCGGAGCGGGCGAGGGGCGAGTTGGCGAAGGCGGCCACCAGGACCGGGCCCAGCTGGTGCGCCAGCCACCAGCGGCGGCCGAGGCCCAGGGGGCCGGGCTCCTCATGACCGGCGTCGACGCACACCTGCACGGAGGCGGAGGTGCACATCATGGCGCGCCCCGCCGGGCCGGTGCGGTCCAGGCAGGTCTCCATGGCGTCGTAGCGCGGTTCGCGCAGGTATCTGCGGGGCGGGTGCCAGGGGTCGTGGCCGAGGCCGACGAGGCCGAGACCCTGCTCGGCGAGGGCCGCCCGGACGGCGGCGAGGTCGGCGGAGACGGTACCGATGCACTCCGTCAGGGAGTCGGCGGGCTGGGAACTCAGCTCCAGCTGGCCGCCCGGTTCGACGGTGAGCGCCGACTTCAGGGGCACGGTCCGCAGTGCGGCGTAGGCCGCCGCGAGTCGTTCGGGTGTCACGGGGAGCCGCGGGCTGCGCAGCTCGTGGACGAGCCATTCCAGTTCCACCCCGATGCGGCGGGGCGGGCCGGTCTTGAAGCAGATGCCGCGGACCAGGGCCTCGAGCTCTGCTTCGGGGAGCGATGTACGGGGCTTCGTACAGTCACCCAGTGAGTCGGACATGTCGGGATCCTCCTGAGATTCCACCATGCCACCAGTCCGGGGATCAGGTTGGGTCGGACCGGCAACGCTCGTCCCACCCAAGACCCTGATGCCGTTCCGCACAAGGGGGCACATCCGCGCATTAGGGTCCGTGGATCTCCGTTCTCCCGGGGTTCTCGAGGCGTTTTCCCGCTGTGCCGGGCGCCGGAAACTCTGTTGCACCGCATCCCGGGCATCGCTCAGGATTTCTGCATGAGCACGACGACGGGGACCGCGCGACGTGCGGTCGTGGCGCCCACGGGGGTGGCGCCATGAGCGCGCGTCTGCGTGGTGTCGCGCGGGAGACCGAGCAGATCGTCGCCGCGGGGCGCTATCGGGCGCCGGACGGGCGCGAGGTGGTGCTGGCCGCGGAGATCGAGGCGGCGCGGGCGGGGACGCGGATGTTCGGTCCCGGGCCGGTGGAGGTGCCGCCCTTCGCTCCCGCGGACACGTTCTTCGAGGTCACGGGGGAGAGCAGTCTGGAGGCGGCCCGCCGGCTCGAAGGGCCGGTGGCGGTGCTGAACTTCGCCTCGGCCCGCAATCCGGGCGGCGGCTATCTGAACGGCGCCCAGGCCCAGGAGGAGGCGCTGTGCCGGGCTTCCGCGCTGTACACCTGCCAGTTGCGGGCCCGGGAGTTCTACGACCACCACCGCGCCCGTCGCGACCCGTTCTACACGGACCGGGTCATCCACTCACCGTCCGTGCCCGTGTTCCGGGACGACAGCGGCCGTCTGCTGGACTCGGCGCACCTGGTGGGCTTCCTGACGGCGGCCGCGCCCAACGCCGGAGTGGTGCGGCGGGCTGCACCCGATCGGGTGGCCGAGCTGCCGCGGGCCCTCGCGGTGCGCGCCGAGCGGGTGCTCTCGGTCGCCGTGGCGGAGGGCTACCGGCGCCTGGTGCTGGGCGCCTGGGGCTGCGGGGTCTTCCAGAACGACCCCGCGCAGGTGGCGGGGGCGTTCCGAACCCTGCTCGGCCCCGGCGGACGGTTCGCGGACGCCTTCGAGCACGTGGTGTTCGGGGTGCTGGACCGTACTCGGGGCGCGGTGGTGCGGGAGGCGTTCGTACGGGCGTTCGCGGAGCGTGAGCGGCAGGGGAGCTGAGCGTTGGCGGCCGGGGGCCGAGTGTCGGGGGTTGGGGAGCTGGGCGTCAGCGGCCGGGGGCCGAATGGCAGGGGCTGGGGAGCTGGGCGTTGGCGGCCGGGGGCCGAGTGTCGGGGGTTGAGGAGCTGAGCGGTGGCGGCCGGGGCCGAGTGTCAGGGGTTGGGGAGCTGGGCATCAGCGGCCAGGGGGCCGAGTGTCAGCGGCTCGCGAGCTGAGCGTCAGCGGCTCGGGAGCTGGGCGTCAGCCGCAGGGAGGGCTGCCTGTCAGGTCCAGCCGTAGCGCTCGTGCAGGCGCTGCCTGACCAGGTTGAAGCGTCCCCGGTCCAGGGCGCAGGCCTCGCGGCGCATGCCCTCCTCGTGGAGGCGCAGGACGCGGTCGACGTCCACCCAGGAGTCCCGCCCGGTCCGGTCCCAGGGGCCGCTGCCGATGGCGACCCACTCCCGGTCCCCGTCGTGCCGCTTGCTCGACAGCTGTACGGCGAGGACGGTACCGGCCGCCTCGCGGGCGACCACGAGCACGGGCCGGTCCTTGCCGCGGCCGTCGTTCTCCTCGAAGGGCACCCAGGTCCACACGATCTCCCCGGGGTCCGGGTCGCCGTCGTGCGCGGGGGAGTACTCGGTGCGCACCCTGCCGACCTCGCGGGGGTCGGCCTCGGTGGTGGCGGTGGCGCCGAAGCGGCCGGGGACGTTCTCATCGGTAAAGGCAGTCACGGGGGCACCTTATGGCGTCCGCGGGTTCGGGTGAGGAGTGACTGGGGTCCTGGGTGTCACACTGCTCGCGCGGCGAACCGCGGCGGCCCGGGGCCCTTTTGTCCAAAGACCCCGGACCGCCTGTCCCTTACTCCTGGACCGGAACCTTCTGCACGGGCGGTGCGGCGACGCCGTTCAGCGAAGTGCCGTTGACCTGCTGCCCGTTCTGGTTCATCGATGCCAGCAGCTGACGCGCGAGACCCAGTCCCGTGCCGCCCATGGTGAGCGCCTTGGCGAACATGTCCGCCATGCCGTCGGCGCCGTTGAGCACCACCATGTTGTCGACGTTGCCGAACGCGGACGCGCCGGCCTTGACGATCTCCGGCCAGTTCTCGGCGAGTTGCTGGGCGACGACCGCCTCCTGGTTCTCGGCGAGGGCGGCGGCACGGGCCTTGATGGCCTCCGCCTCCGCGAGCCCCTTCGCCCTCGCGGCCTCCGCCTCGGCCAGCCCTTTGGCCTGAGCCGCCGCGGCCTCCGCCTCACCCGTGGCCCGGGTGGACGCCGCCATGGCCGCACCGCGCGCCTTGGTCGCCTCGGCCTCGGCACTCGCGGCCGCCTTGACCCGGGTGGCCTCCGCCGCCGCGGCCAGCTCGGTCTCCCGCGCCTTGGCCTCGGCCCCGGAGATCCGCGCGTCACGCTCGGCCTCGGCCAGCGTCCGCTTCTCGTAGGCCTTGGCGTCCGCCGGCTTGCGGACGTCGGCCTGGAGCTGCTGCTCGCGCCGGTGCGCCTCGAGTTCGGCGACCCGGGTCTCCTGGACGACGACCTCCTGCCGGGCCCCGGCGTCCGCGAGCGGACCGGCCTGGCGCGCCTTCGCGGCCGCCTTGTCCCGCTCGGCCTGGTAGCCGGCCTGGAGGATCTCGCTGTCCCGGGTGGCCTCCGCCATCCGCGCGAAGGACTGCTGCTCGGCCTCGGTGGCCAGCCGGTTCGCCTCCGCCTGGGCGATCCGGGCGTCGCGCTGGACGGCCGCCGCGTGCGGCATCGCCAGGTTCTGGATGTACCCGGTCGGGTCCTCGATCTCATGGATCTGGAGGGAGTCGACGATGAGCCCCAGCTTCTCCATCTCCGTGCCGCAGGCGGCCCGGGTCTGCCCGGTGAGCTTCTCCCGGTCACGGATCATGTCCTCGACGGTCAACCCGCCGACGATGGACCTGAGATGACCGGCGAACACGTTGTGCACCCGCTCCGACATCAGCTTCTGCTGATCCAGGAAGCGCCGCCCCGCGTTGGCGATCGACACGAAGTCGTCGCCCACCTTGAAGATGACCACGCCCCGCACCTTGAGCGGGATGCCCTGGTGGGTCACGCAGTCCACATGCAGTTCGGTCTCGTTCAGGTCGAGCGAGAGCTTGCGCACCGCCTGCACACCGGGCAGCACCAGCGTGCCGCGCCCGGTGACGATGCGGAATCCCATGCCCGCCTCGAGACCCTCGGTCTTGTGGTTCGAGCCCGAGATGATCAGTGCCTCGTTGGGTTCCGCGACACGCCACATCAGCTTGAACAGACCGATCACAGCGGCGATGGCGGCAACGGCCACCCCCGCAACGACGCCGATGACCATCGGCATACGCCCCCTTTGCATGGTGCCCTTTCGGCACCGAACGAAGGGAGTGTGCGCCTGTTCGAGGCGGTGGTGAAGACGCCGGCGAATCCTTGTCGAAACCTTGATACAAACGCTCTCACCTGCGCATTGGCGGGCTCAACTGTCGTACGCCGCCTGTACGTAGACCGTCCTCGGCGGCAGGTACTCCACCACCATCACCACGGTGCCCCGCTCGATCCGGTCCGTGCCGGAGGCGGGGTAGGCGAGGAAGTGCTCGGCACCGCCCCGCACCCGGACGATCACCTCACCGACGAGCCCCGGCCCGACCGTCCCCGTGACCCGCCCCATGAGCCCGACCATCGACGCATCGTCCATGGTCACAGGGTACGGGCGGGCACGAACTGCCGCAGCGGCCGCACCCGGTCGGGGTGGACGTCGACCACGTCGCCGCACCGGTCACCGAACAGGTCCTCGACCACCTCTTCGACCGCGTCCACTGGCAGCCGCCGGGCGGACGGCACGTCACCGCTCACGCCGCGGGGGAATCCAGGGCGACCCGTTCCGGCGGCCAGGCCTCGTGCCAGCGCAGATCCGCCTCCAACTGCGCCGCGAGCGACAGCAGCAGCGGCTCGCTGTTCGCGGGTCCGAGCAACTGCGCCCCGACGGGCAGCCCGTCACCGACGAACCCGGCGGGCACATTGACCCCGGGCCACCCCAGCACGTTCCACGGCCAGGCGTAGGGGCAGGCCGCGATCATCGCGCGGTCGGTGGCCAGTCCGCCCAGCTTCAGCATGGCCCCGATGCGCGGCGGGGGAGCGGCCGTGGTGGGGGCGAGGACGACGTCGTACGACGAGAAGAACCCTCCGATACGGCGGTGCAGGACCGCCTCCGCGCGCCGCGCCGCCCGGAGCGGTACCCCGCCGAGCAGTCCGCCGAGCCGGGCCGCGTCCCGGGTGCGGCGATCGAGGAGCGCGGGGAAGGGCGCCTCGCGGACCCGCTCGGCGAGCCCGGCGGTGGCGCGCGGGATGAAGGTGAGCCCGATCTGGCCGTACGGCGGATCGGCCTCCTCGACGGTGTGCCCCAACGCGCCCAGCTTCTCGGCGAGTTCGACGACCCGGGCCCGCACCTCCGGCTGGAGCCGGGCCGGCAGCGCGGTGAACGGCGGCTTGAGGGCGAGCGCGATGCGCAGCCGGCCGGGGTCGCGGCCGACGGCCGCGGAGGCGTCGACGGCGGGCGGGCGATGGGGGTCCAGGTCGTGGTTGCCGCTCGCCGCGTCGAGCAGCAGGGCCGCGTCGGCGACCGTGCGGGCGAGCGTGCCGTTGACGGTGATGCCCTGGAAGGACTCGCCGCGCGGCCAGGTGGAGATCCGGCCGCGCTGCGGCTTGATGCCGACGAGGTGCGTCCAGGAGGCGGGGATCCGCACCGAACCGGCCCCGTCCGAGCCGAGCGCCGCGGGCACGAGACCGGCGGCCACGGCCGCGGCGGACCCGCCGGAGGAGCCGCCCGGGGTGTGCTCCGGGCTCCACGGGTTGCGGGTCGCCCCGAAGGCGGGGCCCTCGGTGAACGGCCACTGCCCGAGCTCACAGGTGTTGGTCTTGCCGACGATCACGGCCCCGGCCGCGCGCAGCCGCCGTACCGCCTCACCGTCCCGGGCGACCGCGGGGAACTCGCCCTGGCAGCCGAACGCGGTGGGCTCACCGGCCACGTCCATGTCGTCCTTGACGGCGACGGGTACCCCGAGCAGCGGCGCGCGTTCCCCGGCGGCGAGCCGGGCGTCCGCGGCCGCCGCCTCGGCGAGGGCGGCCTCGGTCCGTACGATCCGGAAGGCGTTGAGCGTGTCCTGGGCGCCCTCGATCCGCGCCAGGGCCTGCTCGACGAGGGCCAGGGAGGTGATCTCGCCGTCGGCCAGCGCCCGCGCGGTCTCCACCAGCCCTGCGGAACGGTCGTACGTCATACGGGACACCTCCGTGCTGCGGACCGACGCCGTCTACTGAACGGTAACGTCGGAAAGCGCTTCGGGGGAACGCGGGTTGACCCGGTTGAGCGCAAGAGGGTTGTGCGCGAGGGATTGACGTGTTCCGGTCACCACTCTACGGTCTGACCGACTTTCCGAACCTTGTTCGGCATGTCGGACGTCTCGGACGTGAGCCGCGTCCTGCACTTGTTCGAGGGAGAGCCGCACGTGCACGTGACCACACGACCCCCCACGCCGTCCCGCCGCACCCTGCTCCGCGCGCTGGCGGTCCTGCCCGCCTCGGCCGCACTGCTCGGCGAGCTGCCCGGCACGGCCCTGGCCGCCGCCCCGCCCAGCGGCTCCGCCACCCGCTGCACGATCGTGCCGTTCCTCAACAGCGACGACGGCACGGTGAACGTCTACCAGTCCGACGACGCCACGGACTTCCGGCTGCTCAAGTCCTCCGCCTACACGCCGCCGAGCAACAGGATCCGCGACGCGAGCGTCTTCCGGCACACCGACGGCTTCTACTACCTCACCTACACCACCCACACCTGGCAGGACGTCAGCACCACCATCGGCTTCGCCCGCAGCTCCGACCGGGCCAACTGGACCTTCCTGTACGACTACACGGTCCCGATCGCCGACCTGTCCCGCGCGTGGGCGCCGGAGTGGTTCGTCGACAGCGACGGCAGCGTGAACGTCATCGTGTCCTGCTCGCTCACCAGCGACGAGTGGATCTTCACCCCGTACCGGCTGCGGGCGACGAACTCGGCGCTGACGGCGTGGAGTTCACCGATGGCCCTGTCCGGCATCGGCGCGAACCACATCGACACGTACCTCGTGAAGTCCGGCTCCACCTACCACGCGTTCACGAAGAACGAGACGACGAAGTACATCGAGTACGCGACGGCGTCCTCCCTGACGGGCCCCTACACGATCTCCAGGACGGGCGACTGGGCGGGCTGGGGCAGCTACCGCGAGGGCCCGTCCGTGATCCAGCTCGACAACGGCGGCTGGCGGATCTTCTTCGACGGCTACGGTGACGGCACCTACTACTACAGCGACAGCTACGACACCTTCGCGACCTGGTCGGCCCCGGCGGCGCTGCCGGTGGTCTCGGGCACGGCACGCCACTTCACGGTCATCAAGGAGACGGTGTCCGGCGGCCCTTCGCTCGCGAAGAACGTGACGCGCTCCTTCCGGTCGGTCAACTACTCCACGCGGTACTGGCAGAACCAGTCCGCGCTGCTCAACCTCCCGGTGGTGACCGGCTCCAGCACATCGGCCGAGAAAACGGCGTCGACCTTCACGGTGGTCGCGGGCCTCGCCGACTCGACCGGCTTCTCCTTCCGCGACTCCTCCGGCAACTACCTGCGCCACTGGGACTTCCGCGCCCGCTTCGACGCCGACGACGGCACATCGACCTTCACCAAGGACGCGACGTTCATCGCCCGCACGGGCACGTCGTCGGACTCGATCCGCTGGGAGTCGTACAACTACCCCGGCTACTACCTGCGCCACTACAACTACCAACTCCGAGTGGCCCGAACGGATGGGACGGATCTGTTCCGTGCGGACAGTTCATTCGTGCCGGTGACTGCCTGGGCTTGAGCCGCACGGCTCCTGGCCGCTGTTGCGTGGTGTTTCGGACTCCGTCGAGCCCGGACCCCTTGTCGGGCTCGTGCTCGTCGGCACCGGGCCGGACGGGTGCCGGATGCCCGGTGGAGTCCGCACAGGCTGCCCCAGTGGTGGGACATGTGCGGATTCCCGGGGTGTGTCGTCCGTGCGAACGTGTGGCCGGAATCAAATCGCCTCGGCGTCCTGGCCGCTACGGTGCTGGACCGTGGAGGAAAACGGACCGCACAGCCTCCGGTTCGCCCTGTTCGGCCCGCTGCGTGCCTGGAGGGGACCCGTCGAACTGGCGCTTGGGTCCCCTCAGCAGCGTGCGGTGCTCGCGGCGCTGCTGCTCAGCCGGGGGCGCCCGATCGGGGTGGCCGAACTCGTGGACGGCGTCTGGGGCGCGCGGCCGTCTCCGGGTGCTGTCGCGATGGTGCGTACCTACGTCTCACGGCTCCGCAAGCTGCTCGAGCCCGAGCGGACGCCAGGGCGGCCGTCCGGGCTGCTGGTCTCCCTCGGGGACGGATACGCCCTGCGCAACGACCGGATCTCCAGTGATCTGGCCGAGTTCGAGGAGGCGTTGACGCAGGCCGAGCGCCGTCGGGCCGTCGGTGACACGACCGGCGCGGTCCGGTTGCTGCGTGCCGTGCCGACGGCCGGGGGCGGTGCGGTACTGGCCGGTGTGCCCGGTCCGTACGCCGAGTCCGCGCGGACCGAACTGGCTGAACGCCTGCTGGGCGCCCTGGAGTTGCGGCTGTCCATGGAGCTGGAGCTGGGCCGGCACGAGGCGGTGGTGCCGGCACTGCTGGCGCTGCGCGCTGCGCATCCGCTGCGAGAGGCGGTGGTCGAGCTGCTGCTGACCGCCCTGTACCGGTGCGGCCGGCAGGCCGAGGCGCTGGAGGCCTACGCGAGCACGCGCCGCGTGCTGGTCGAGGAACTGGGCATCGAGCCGGGGCCGTCCTTGCGTGCCCTGCACGCACGGCTTCTCGCCGGAGACCCCGCGCTTGCCCGGCCGACGCTCAGCGCACCGGGTGCCGACACCCACGCCCCGCACAGCCCCGCTCCCGTGCCACCTCCGGAGTCGGACGCCGCCTTGCCCAGCCGCCGCGCCGGTGCCGTGAGTCCCTCCCAACTCCCCGCCGATCTCCCCTTGTTCACCGGTCGCCGCGCCGAGCTCGACTCCCTCGCCGCCCTGCTGCCCGAGGGAGACGGCCCGCCCGGCACCGCGGTCATCGGCGTCATCGACGGAATGGCGGGGACCGGCAAGACCACCCTCGCCGTGCACTGGGCCCACCGGGTCGCCCACCGCTTCCCCGACGGCAGCCTCTACGTCAACCTCCGCGGCTACGACCCGCACGGCTCCCGGATGCTTCCGGGCTCCGCGATCGAGATGTTCCTCGTGGCGCTCGGCATGACCCCCCAGGCCGTCCCGGAGGGACTCGACGCGCAGGCCGCCCTCTACCGCAGCATCCTCGCCGACCGGCGCTTCCTGATCGTGCTGGACAACGCCCGTGACGCCGAGCAGGTACGGCCGCTGCTGCCCGGCACACCCGGCAGCCTCGTCATCGTCACCAGTCGCCGGCGGCTCGGCGGTCTCGTCGCCGGGCACGGTGCCCGTCCGCTCACCACGGGCCTGTTGAGCACCGAGGAATCGCATGAGCTGCTGTCCCGGCGGCTGGGCGGCGCCCGCGTGGACGCCGAACCGGAGGCCGTCGCCGCGATCACCGAGCTGTGCGCCCGGCTGCCGCTCGCCCTGGCCATCGTGGCGGCCCGCACGGCCCACCGTCCCGGCTTCCGGCTCGCCGACGTCGCCCAGGAACTCCGGGACCACCACGGCAGCCTCGACGCGTTCGTCGGCGACGACGCCGGCACCGACGCCCGAGCCGTGTTCTCCTGGTCGTACCAGGCCCTGTCGCCCGCGGCGGCCGCACTCTTCCGCCGGCTCGCCCTGCATCCGGGCCCCGACATCACCACCGTCGCGGCCACCGCACTGACCGGCGCACCACCGCGTGAAGTCCGCGCCCTGCTGACCGAACTCACCGGGGCGAGCCTGCTCAACGAACACGCTCCGGGCCGGTTCGTCTTCCACGACCTGCTGCGCGCCTACGCCGGTGAACTCGCCGAGGCCGAGGACGACGAGAGCACCCGCGACGCGGCTCTGCTGCGCATGCACGACCACTTCCTGCGGACCGCCCACAACGCCTCCTCGGTCCTCGGTCCGTTCCGCGAGCCCGTCGCCCTGCCGCCGAGCACAACGGGCAGCGAGCCCCTTCGGTTCAACGACCGGGCCCAGGCGACCACTTGGCTGCGCACGGAGCGGTACGTCCTGAGCGCGATCGTCGAGCACGCCGCCGCCCACGGCTACGACGAACACGCCTGGCGCACCGCGGCGGCCCTGGACGTCTACTTCAACCGGCTCGGGTTCTGGCACGACCTCCTGAAGATCAACAGCGTGGCGCTGGAGGCGGCACAGAAGCTCGGCGATCCCCTCGGTCAGGCGTACTCCCTGTGCGGTCTGGGCGTGGCCCACGCACAGCTCCACCACGCGGAGGCCGCGTCCAGGTGCCTCGAACGCTCGCTGGACCTGTTCCATGACGCCGGCGACCCGTTCGGTCAGGCCCGCGTCCATCGTGCCCTCGCCTATCTGGCCAACCGGACGGACCGGCGCCCGGCCGCCCTCGACCACTACGCACAGGCCCGCGCGCTGCTGCGGGCCGAGGGCGACCGCAACGGCGAGGCCGGTGTGCTCAACGAGGTCGCCTGGACGTACATCCTGATCGGCGACCACACGAAGGCCCTCGACTGCTGCCGGGAGGGTCTGACCCTCCACGAGGAGATGGACGACCCTTACGGAGCGGCCTCGACACAGGACACCCTCGGCTACGCCTACCACCACCTCGGCCGGTACGCGGACGCCATCGAGCATTTCGAGCGGTCGGTGAGCCTGTTCGCCGCGATCGGCGACCACTATCTCGAAGCCGACGTCCTGCGTCACCTCGGCGACGCCCGCCGTGCCACCGGCGACCGGGACGCGGCCCGCGAGGCGCTGCGGTCGGCTCTCGCGCTGCTGGAGGAGATGGGCCATCCGGACGCCGAGGAGGTCCGCTCGGCCCTGCGCGAACTGGACACCGACGAGCCGGAGGCACAGTCAGGCCGTTGACGCCTTCATGGGCTCCGGCCGCTCGCTCAGCAGGCCATGTCCGTCTCCGCCTGCTCCTGCCATGCCTCCTCGACCACGACTCCGTGTTCCCGCAGGGCGAGGCGCAGGCTGCGCAGGGCGTAGTACACGCGGGACTTCACGGTGCCGCGCGGAATGCCCAGGTCCTGCGCGGCCTGCTGGGTGGTGCGGTCCGCGAAGAACGTCGCCTGGAGCACCTCACGGTGCGCGGGTGTGAGCGTCTCCAGGGCCTTGTGCAGCACCATGGACGACAGCATCCGTTCTATGTCGTCCACCTCGGAGTGCATGTCGCCTAACCAGGTGGTGCCGCTGATCTCCAGCGGGCGGGCCATCCGGGTCCGGTGCGCGTCGATGACGAGGTTGCGGGCGACCCGGAACATCCAGGGGCGGACGGCCATTCCCTCGGCGTCGGTCAGGTTCCCGGTGTTCCAGCAGCGCAGCAGCGTCTCCTGGAGGATGTCCTCCGCACGGTGGGAGTCCCAGTCCAGCATGCGCAGTACGTACGAGTACAGGGCCGGCCCGTGTTCCAGATAGAGGTCGCGCAGCGCCCGTTCCTCGGGCGAGACCGCGCTGGCCGATCCGATGGCCGTCACGTTCATGGAAGTGCTCCTGCTCCTCGGGTCGACCGCCCCGGCCGACTGCGGGCCGGGACGGTGCTCTTGGGGAACGGAGTGTTTCGAGGGGCGGTCCACGTCTGTTTGACGCCTGGTGTACGAGTCGATTGACGAGCCGGTCAGGGGGAGTGCGCCGGAGTGCGCGTGGTCGCGTACAAGGGGTCAGACGTACGCCCCCTCCAGCGTCTGCACGTGCCTGTGGACCATCTCGGCGATTTCGGTGTGGCCGGGCGGCAGCGGACCCTGAAGGCTCAACATGTCCCACATGTGCAGCAGTTCGCGCCCATGGGTGACGGCGGCCCGGGAGTCGTCGAGTTGCTGCCAGGCCGCCGCCGCCCGCGCCACGTCCATCGGGGCCCTCTCGTCGCGGGCCCTGCACCGGATCCGGGCCACAGCCAGTGCCAGTACGACGGCCTCGCGGTGGTCGCCGCGCAGGTACGCGAGGTATGCCTCCAGGGCCCGCGCCTCCAGCGCGTGCGGATGCTCGGCGCCCACCGACCCGGTCAGGCGCTCACGCAGCGCGGTCGCCCTGGCGAACGCCTCGTCGAGCCGGCCGGCGACCCCCAACTCGTTGATGCGGCCGACCTGTTCGGAGAGCGCGGCGGGGGGCGTGTCGACCCCGGGGACGGGTTCCCGCACGGTCGGACCGGTGACGGCGGTGACGGCGGTGACGGCGGTGGCGCGGGCGCGGGCGATCGCGCCGGCGATGGCGGAGGTGGAGGTGGCAGCGGAGTTGAGGGTGACGGGCGCGGTGACGGTGGGCGGGGACGGGGCGTCGGCGGGCGGCTCGGAGGCGGGCTCGGATTCCGGCTCGGAGGCCGACCGCGGTTCGGGTTCCGGTGCGTCCCCGGATCCGGACGCGAGGACGTGGCTGGAGCCGTCCGGCAGCACCCGGAGGACGAAATGGGCCGTGCCGGGGCCGTCGCCGACCGTGGCGTCCACGGCCGCGCCGGACTCCTCGGCGTACCGGTGCAACGCGTCGAGCACGGCCTCGTGCACGGACTGACCGGGAGCGGGGACGAGCGGGTCGCCGTTGATCTCGGCGAGGCCTTCGTCGGAGACGTACACCTTGAAGTGGTCCAGGTCCATGGCTGTCTTCCTCGTACGGTGGGTCCGGTCAGGTGGGGGGAGTGTCAGTTCGTGCCGGTCGGCGTCGAGGTCGGTGTGACCCCGGGGGTGGCGCCCGAGGGCGGGGCGGCGATGCCCTGGTACTTGGCGAACTGGGCGCGGACGGCGAGGACGTAGCTCAGGGCGTCGTTCGACTGCGGGACGCCCTTGGCCGCCTTCACGGCGTCCATCCCGACGGCGTGGCCGGCCAGGGCGAGGTCCAGGACGCTGTTGGTGGTGTTGCCGTCCTTGTCGGTGGTCTTCACGACCGTGCCGTTGTCGAGCAACGTCTGTCCCTGGCCCGCCAGATCGCACATGTAGCGACCCAGGGCCATGATCGAGTCCTTGTTGTCCGTCGCCTGCGTCTTGCCGTTGTCGTCGTCGTCCTTGCCGAACTTGCTGAAGATGTCCGGCGTCAGCTGCGAGATGCCCGTCTCGCCGTGCGGGCCGACCAGGGTCGAGTTGAAGCCGGACGCCTTCTCCAGCTGGGAGGCGATGACGATCGGGCCGATCGCGTCGCACTCCTCGCCGGCCTTCTGGATGGGGTCCACCAGGTCCGACGGGACGGTGGTGGTGTCCAGCTCGCCCTTCCCGTCGCCCTGGAGGACGGCCACCATCTGGTTCGCGGTGTCGTTGTCGCTGCTGTAGTCGTCGGCGCTGCCGCCGCCTCCTCCGAAGAGCAGGATCAGTGCGATGAGCGGGGCGAGCAGGACCCCGAGCCCCCCGAAGATGATGATCAGGGGCACGGCGCCCGCCACGGCGAGCGGGATCATCACGCAGCCGCCCACGCCGGCGCCGGCCACGCCGTACATGACGGCGTTCGAGCCTGCGCCACCCTCGCCCTCTTCGGCACCCATCCGCGTCCTCCGCCTTCTTCGACTCGTCTTGAACCGCTGTGGCCACACGGCCCGTTGTGCTGTCCGACGGACCCGGTAGACCGAAACGGGGCCCGTGGCAAAAAGGTTCAGAACAGCGGAAACCGGATGAGTCAGAGCAGCGGAAGCACGAGCCAGGAGGGGGGCGGGAAGAACATCGTGGGCACTCCTTCGGCACCACAACCGATCCCGCAGTCATGGGTACGGGGACCCAGGTCCACGCAGTCGGCACAGCCCGAGACGGACGGCGGCACGGCCGCCCCTGCGCGGCAGGAGGCAGCCGTTTCCCGGCCCCCGGCACCCGCCGTGCGGCAGGCCACCGCCCCCAGGGCACCCGCCGTACGGCAAGCCGCGCCCTCGCTCGACTCCCCGGCTCCCAAAGCCTTTTCGGGCCGCCCGGCGGAACAGGGCCGGGCCCGGCCGAAGCGACCCGGGAGAGCGGCGGGCGGCAGGTCGCGCGAGGACGTCGGGTGGGTGAAGGCTCATGGCGGCTCCGGCGCGACCTCGCTGGTCGAGGCCCTCGGCGGCGTGGACGTGGGCGACCGCTGGCCCGAGCCCGCGCGGGGCGAGCCGTACCGGATCGTCCTGGTCGGCCGGACCAGCGCGCGCGGACTGCGGGCCGTGTCCCGGGCACTCGGCGCGCTCAAGGACGGCAACGCCCCGCAGGGGCTCGAACTGCTGGCCGTGGTGCTGGTCGCCGACGCCCCCGGGCGGCTGCCGATCGGTCTGCTGCGCCGCATCCGGGTCCTGCGCTCCGTCGCCCGCGTGCACCGTGTGCCGTGGATCCCGGCGTGGCGCACGGACAGCCCGATGAAGTACGTCCCCAGGCAACTCGTCACGCTCTCCCGGCTGGTGGGCAGCGACGTCTACGGCGAGGGAGCCCGGTCGTGATCCAACTCCCCTCCGCCACGCAGTACTTGGCCGACGGGTACGACCCGGGCGACGACGGTCACCTGATCCTCAACACGCTCTCCTGGTGCGCCTCGGCCTGTGGCGTCGCCGGACTGATCATCGTCGGTATGCAGATGGCGCTCCAGCTGCGCCGGGGCGACCCGGGCGAGGGCGGTGAGCACTTCCGCGGTGTCTTCTTCGTCGTCCTGGGCTGCGTGATCGCCACCACGGCCGGCCCGCTCGTCACCTTCCTCGGCGACCTGACCATTCAAGGCCCCTGAGGCCGACAGACCTTCCAGTACCGCCAGTTCACCGCCCCGCCCGCCATTCGGGCCGGGCGCCGACTCCTCGGAGAATCCTCATGTCCGCAATGCTCCACGAAGCCTCCCAGTACCTTGCCGCCGTCGTGCCCGCACCGTCGGGCGGCGCCAACGTCCCGCAGCCGACCAGCAACGCCCCCGGCCCACTGACCTCCAAGGTCAACCTCGTCCTCGGCATCCTGGCCTGGGCCGGCACTGCGGCCGGTGTCTGCGGCGTGCTGGTCACCGGCGCGATGATGGCCATCTCCGTCAAGCGGGGTGAGAGCTCGGAGCACATGAGCCGCCTCGGCATGGTGCTCGGCGGCTGTGTCCTGGTGGCCACGGCCGGCCCGCTCGTCCAGTTCGTCTTCAACTAGAGGGCGCGGGACAGTGGGCATCTTCAAGCGCGGAGGACAAAGGTCCGAGGAGTCCGGGCCGTACTGGAAGCAGCGCAGTTGGCAGGCATCGGCGGGGTTCCTCGCGCTGGTCGTGGTCCTGGGCGTGATCACCACGCTGACCTCGGGCTCGGGCTCCGGCGGCCATGCACAGGCGCCGGTGTCCAAGGGCCCGCTGTCCGGCACCGCCACCAGGAAGGACGGCCGTCCCGGTGGCTGCCGTACCGACGACAGCGCGGGCGACACGATCCCCACGTCCGTGCCGAAGGACATCAGTTGGCACCCGGTCAGCATCGGGCAGGTGCCGGTCTCCGCCTCGGCGGGGCCGACCAGGATCGAGGGCGCCGTGTGGTGGTGCTTCGCGCACACACCCATGGGTGCCGCGCTGGCCGCCACCGGCATCCCCACCCAGATGAGCGGAACGCAGTGGCGCACTGTCACCGACCAGCAGGTGGTCGCCGGGCAGGGACGCGACCTGTTCGTGTTCCAGCGCACCGCCGTGCCGGACACGGAGGGTTCGAACAGCGCCCCGGCCACGTCGTCCTACGCCGGGTTCAAGGTGACCTCGTACACCCGTGAGGCGGCGACCGTCAGGCTGCTGATCAGGAACGCGCAGGGCTATGCCGCCACCAGCGTCTCCGTGCGCTGGAGCGGTGGCGACTGGAAGATCCAGCCCGACGGAAGCGGAGGCCTGTACTCGCAGTTGGCCACCGAGCAGAGCGCCGTCGGCTACACACTCTGGGGGGCCTGACGTGGCGGCCTGCAGCAACGGGAATCCGCTCGCGGACGCGATCACCGGGTTCTTCAGCTTTCTCGGCGACCCGGTCGGGACGGTCATCGGTCTGATCGCGAAGTCGATCCTCGCCGCCGCGATCGCGGTGTTCGCGGGGCTGGCCGACAGCGTCCCGACCCTGGACGACACGACCACCTCGAACGACCTCAGTGACAAGACCTCGTGGATCGTGGTCTATCTGGCCGTCGGTTCACTGCTGTTCGCGGCCGGCAAGATGGCCCTCGAGCGCAGGGGCACCGCCGGTGTCACCGCGCTGAAGGGCATCCTGCGCGTCGTCCTCGTCGCAGGCGCGGCCACCACCGTGTGCCTGGCCGCGGCAAGGATCGCGGACAGTTACTCCACCTACCTGTTCAACGACTCCGTGCAGAACGCGCTCGACAACATCGGCGCCTGCGGGGACAACAGCGACATCCAGTCCTTCCTGCTGCTGATCCTCGCCTTCCTGCTGCTGCTCGCGGGCATCCTGCACACGATCCTGATGTACATCCGGCTCGGCGTCATGATGATCATGCTCGGTACCCTCCCGATCGCCGCCGCGGCCTCGATGACGGACTGGGGCGCCGGCTGGTGGCGCAAGCACATCGGCTGGATGATCTCCTGGCTGCTCTACAAGCCCGCGGTCGCGCTCGTGCTGAACGCCGGCATGACGATGATCAGCCAGGGCAAGACCGGTACGAACCCCAACGTCAACACCCGTATCGCCGGCATCGGCGTGATGCTGCTGTCCGCGATCGCGCTCCCCGCGCTGCTGAAGCTCGTCGTACCCGCCACCGCCGCCATGGGCACCGGTGACCCGATGGCCGCCATGGGCCAGGCGGGCAACCAGCTGGCGACCGGTGCCGTGCAGGTCGGCGCCATGAGCGGCGGGTCCGGCGGAGCCGGCGGAGAGAGCGGACAGAAGGGCCCGAGCGGAGCGAGCGGCACCGGTGGGGCGGCCGGCGGCGCCGGTGCGGACGGGGCGTCCGGCGGCAGCGGTGCGGGCGGCGCGTCCGGCCCGGGCGGTCCGAGCGGGGCGAGCAAGGGCGGTGGCGGCGCGGGCAAGGCCGCGGGCGGTGCCGGCAAGGAGGCCGGAGCGGCGCTGGGCGGCCCCGCCGGTATCGCTGTCCTCGCGGCCGTGGCCGCGGCCCAGACCGCGGGTGCGACCGTCTCCGGTGCCGTCGAGGGCGGCGACGGAGACCTCGGCAACAACAAGTGAGCCCGGGGGAGTCCACGACATCCGGGCCGTACGCCCGTACGGCCCGGCACCGCCTCCCC
>NZ_JBHUXV010000081.1:0-43786 GCF_042669125.1 Streptomyces sp. NPDC057253
ATGGTACTGCAGGGGGGACCCTGTGGGAGAGTAGGACACCGCCGAACTCCTTTTAGAGCTCTGGCTCTTGGGCACTCCGCCCAAGAGCCAGAGCTTTTTTGCGTTGAGGTAGGGTCAGGGGGCATCGTTGGCACGTTTCCCACAGGAGGCCCCCGGGTGGAGGTCCAGGAGACCCGGGTCCAGACGGACCGGGTCCTCACCATCCCCAACATCCTCAGCATGGCGCGGCTCCTTGGTGTGCCGCTCTTCCTGTGGCTGATCCTCAGGCCCGAGTTCGGTGGGCCGAAGAGTGACACCTGGGCATTGCTGGTACTGGCGCTGAGCGGGATCAGCGACTACCTCGACGGCAAGCTCGCTCGCAGGTGGAACCAGATCAGCAGTCTCGGCCGGCTGCTCGACCCCGCGGCCGACCGGCTCTACATCCTGTCGACTTTGGTCGGACTCACCTGGCGCGAGATTCTGCCCATCTGGTTGACGGCTGCACTTCTCTTGCGCGAGCTGGTTCTCCTGGTGATGGTGGTCATCCTCCGGCGTCATGGTTATCCGCCGCCGCAGGTGAACTTCCTCGGCAAGGCGGCCACCTTCAACCTGATGTACGCCTTCCCCTTGCTCCTGCTCAGTGACGGAACTGGATGGATCTCGTCACTCGCTGCTATTTTCGGATGGGCGTTCGCCGGATGGGGTACAACGCTGTACTGGTGGGCAGGAGTCCTCTACGTGGTACAAGTCCGCCGCCTGATCCGTGCGGACGCCATGGCCGATTGAACTCGTCCTTTGGCACGGCCGAAGCGGCTCGATGGCCCCCGGTGGAAATGTGCGGGACAATCTGGACGGGTGAAGTCGGCTAGACCGTCATCTCTTGGAGGAGGACGCTTCCGACATGAAGGCCGTCGTGATGGCCGGAGGCGAAGGCACGCGCCTTCGTCCCATGACCTCAAGCATGCCCAAGCCGCTCCTGCCGGTGGCCAACCGGCCGATCATGGAGCACGTTCTGAGGCTGCTCAAAAGGCATGGGCTCAACGAGACCGTCGTCACCGTCCAGTTCCTGGCCTCTCTGGTCAAGAACTACTTCGGTGACGGTGAGGAGCTCGGAATGGAGCTCTCCTATGCCAATGAGGAGAAGCCACTCGGTACCGCCGGAAGCGTCAAGAACGCCGAAGAGGCGTTGAAGGACGATGCTTTCCTCGTCATCTCCGGTGATGCCCTGACCGACTTCGACCTCACCGAACTCATCAACTTCCACAAGGAAAAGGGCGCGCTGGTCACCGTCTGTCTGACGCGTGTGCCCAATCCGCTGGAATTCGGTATCACCATCGTCGATGAAGAGGGCAAGGTCGAGCGTTTCCTGGAGAAGCCGACCTGGGGCCAGGTCTTCTCGGACACCGTGAACACGGGCATCTATGTGATGGAGCCCGAGGTCTTCGACTATGTCGAGGCCGATGTACCGGTGGACTGGTCCGGTGATGTCTTTCCTCAGTTGATGAAGGAAGGCAAGCCGGTCTACGGCTATGTCGCCGAGGGCTACTGGGAGGACGTCGGCACCCACGAGAGCTATGTGAAGGCCCAGGCCGACGTCCTCGAGGGCAAGGTCGACGTCGAGATCGACGGGTTCGAGCTGTCCCCGGGCGTGTGGGTGGCCGAGGGTGCCGAGGTGCATCCCGATGCCGTGCTCCGCGGCCCGCTGTACATCGGGGACTACGCGAAGGTCGAGGCCGGCGCCGAGATCCGGGAGCACACCGTCGTCGGCTCCAACGTCGTCGTCAAGAGCGGGGCTTTTCTGCACAAGGCCGTCGTGCACGACAACGTGTACGTCGGACAGCAGAGCAATCTGCGCGGCTGTGTCGTCGGGAAGAACACCGACATCATGCGTGCCGCGCGGATCGAGGACGGCGCGGTCATCGGCGACGAGTGTCTCGTCGGTGAGGAATCGATTATTCAGGGGAATGTCCGGGTCTACCCGTTCAAGACCATCGAGGCCGGCGCATTCGTCAACACCTCGGTCATCTGGGAGTCCAGGGGCCAGGCGCATCTCTTCGGCGCCCGTGGGGTCTCCGGCATCCTGAACGTCGAGATCACGCCGGAACTCGCCGTCCGACTGGCCGGTGCCTACGCGACGACCCTCAAGAAGGGCTCGACGGTCACCACGGCCCGCGACCACTCCCGAGGCGCCCGAGCACTCAAGCGAGCGGTGATCTCGGCGCTCCAGGCCAGCGCCATCGACGTACGCGACCTGGAGAACGTGCCGCTGCCCGTGGCGCGGCAGCAGACCGCGCGGGGCAGTGCCGGCGGGATCATGATCCGGACCACACCCGGGGTGCCGGATTCCGTCGACATCATGTTCTTCGACGGACGGGGCGCGGACCTGTCCCAGGGCAGTCAGCGCAAGCTGGACCGGGTGTTCGCGAGGCAGGAGTACCGCCGGGCCTTCCCCGGGGAGATCGGGGACCTGCACTTCCCGGCGAGCGTCTTCGACTCGTACACCGGTTCGCTGCTGCGGAACGTCGACATCACCGGTATCTCCGAGTCCGGGCTGAAGGTCGTCGTGGACGCGTCCAACGGCAGCGCGGGGCTTGTGCTGCCCAGCCTGCTCGGGAAGCTCGGTGTGGACTCGCTCACCATCAACCCCGGACTCGACGAGTCCAGGCCCACCGAGACGGCCGACGCACGGCGGTCGGGGATGGTGCGGCTGGGCGAGATCGTGGCGTCCGCGCGGGCCGCGTTCGGTGTGCGGTTCGACCCGGTGGGCGAGCGCCTTTCCCTGGTCGACGAGAAGGGCCGGATCATCGAGGACGACCGGGCGCTGCTCGTCATGCTCGACCTGGTGGCGGCCGAGCGGCGCAGCGGGCGTGTGGCGCTGCCGGTGACCACCACGCGGATCGCCGAGCAGGTCGCCGCGTATCACGGCACGCAGGTCGAGTGGACGACGACCTCGCCCGACGACCTGACCCGGGTCGGACGCGACGACTCGACGATCTTCGGCGGTGACGGCAAGGGCGCCTTCATCGTGCCGGAGTTCAGCAGTGTCTTCGACGGTACGGCGGCCTTCGTACGGCTGATCGGGCTGGTGGCGCGGACGCAGCTCACGCTCAGCCAGATCGACGCGCGGATTCCGCGGGCGCATGTCCTCAAGCGGGACCTGGCGACCCCGTGGGCCGTCAAGGGGCTGGTGATGCGGCGGGTCGTGGAGGCGGCGGGCGATCGCTTTGTCGACACGACCGACGGTGTCCGGGTCGTCGAGACCGACGGGCGCTGGGTGATGGTGCTGCCCGACCCGGCCGAGGCGGTCACCCACCTGTGGGCCGAGGGACCCGACGACGCGTCCGCGCAGGCCCTGCTGGACGAGTGGTCGGCGGTCGTGGACAGCGCCGGCCGCTGAACCCACGCACGCGTGCGTGCCGGACATGTGTCCCCAAGGGGGGCCTGTCCGGCACGTCGGTGGGGCCATTCGGAGGTAGGGGCCGCGACGTGCGACGATGTGCGGCATGCCGCAGCAGCCCCCCATTCGGAGCACCCCCACGCGCCCCTCGCGCCCGGATGCCTCCATGTCGCTGCTCACCAACGTCATGGACCACAGCCTCGACGACGGGTACGCCGAGGCGGCGGCCCGCAAGAAGGCCGCCGGCGACGGAGGGCTGCCCAAGACGTTGCGGGCGAAACTCGGTCTGGCCGTCGGCCTGGTGCTCGCCGCGCTGGTCGTCACCGTGGGGGCGGCTCAGGCGCGGGTGGCGGCACCGGTGGTGGCCAAGGAGCGCCAGGAGCTCATCGACCGTATCGACCGCGAGAGCGACACGGCGGACCAGCTCGAGGAGAGCGTCGACAAGCTCCGCGACGACGTGAGCACGCGGCAGCGCGAGGCGCTCAACGAGAGCGGGGACAGCGGGCAGGCCGGCCTCGTGGACATCCTGTCGGGCGCGGCGGAGGTGCACGGCCCCGGCGTCAAGCTGGTCGTGAACGACGCCAAGGAAGCCACCACGGGCGGTGACGGCAACCCGCGTGAGACGTCCGGGTTCTCCGACACCGGGCGGGTGCGCGACCGTGACATGCAGCGGGTCGTCAACGGGCTGTGGCAGTCGGGCGCCGAGGCCATCTCCATCAACGGACAGCGGCTGACCGCGCTGTCGGCGATCAGGGCCGCGGGTGACGCGATACTGGTCGACAACAAGCCGCTGGTTCCGCCGTATACGGTGCTTGCGGTGGGGGACGGGCAGCGGCTGAGCACGCGGTTCCAGAACAGTGCCGACGGGCTGTATCTGCACGCCCTTCAGGAGAACTACGGCATCCGGACCGCGATTTCCGTCGAGGACGACCTCCGGCTGCCGGCCGCACCGAGTGTGATCGTACGTACAGCAGAGCCAAGAACTGAGAAGGGCACATCGTGATCGCCGTACTGGGCCTCGTCGTGGGAGTCGTGGCCGGCCTGTTGGTCCGGCCTGAGGTTCCGGCGGTCGTCGAGCCTTATCTGCCGATCGCCGTGGTGGCGGCGCTGGACGCCGTCTTCGGTGGTCTGCGCGCCATGCTGGACGGCATCTTCGACGACAAGGTCTTCGTCGTGTCGTTCCTGTCGAACGTGGTCGTGGCCGCGCTGATCGTGTTCCTGGGCGACAAGTTGGGCGTGGGTGCCCAGCTGTCGACCGGTGTCGTCGTCGTGCTCGGGATCCGCATCTTCTCGAACGCCGCGGCGATCCGCCGGCACGTCTTCCGGGCGTGAGGCCGATGAGCGAGCAGGAAGAGACGCCCGGTAACAGGCTGCGCAAGGAACTGCCCGAGGAACTCCCGGCGACGCCTGCCGAGGAGACCACCGGCGAAACCACCGGCGAAACCGCCGACTCGGCGGCCGAGCCCGCTCTGACCGGCCGTCAGAGGCTGGTGCAGGGGTTGTGGCCGCCGCGCGTGACGCGGGCCCAACTCATCGTCGCCGTGCTGCTGTTCGGCCTCGGATTCGGCCTCGCCGTCCAGGTGGCGTCCAACAGTGACAGCGACAGCGCGCTGCGGGGGGCGAGGCAGGAGGATCTTGTCCGCATCCTCGATGAACTGGACGACCGTACTCAGCGTCTTGAAGACGAGAAGCAGGGTCTCGAGAAGCAGCGGGACGAGCTGGAGAACAGCTCCGACCAGGCGGAGGAGGCCCGCAAGCAGACGGTCGAGAAGGAGCGGCAACTCGGCATCCTCGCGGGCACGGTGGCCGCGCAGGGGCCGGGCATCGAGATGACGATCGAGGACACCAAGGGGACGGTCGAGGCGGACATGCTGCTCGACGCGATCCAGGAGCTGCGGGCGGCGGGCGCGGAGGCGATCCAGGTGAACGGCGTACGGGTGGTCGCCGGCACCTATCTGTCGGACTCCGACAAAAGCGTGAGCGTCGACGGGAACAAGATCACTGCTCCGTTTCGTTTCAAGGTCATCGGCAATCCGCAGGACCTGGAGCCGGCGCTCAACATCCCTGGAGGCGTGGTGCAGACTCTGGAGAAGGAGCAGGCCACCGTTGTGGTCGAGCGGTCGGACAAGATCGTCGTGGACGCCTTGCGAGCGGCGAAGCGGCCTGACTACGCTCGGTCGTCCTCCCGGTGAACCGGGGGTGCATGCGGGGCGTCGGGCCAGGGCATGAGGTTGCGGGGGGTCGGCGCACCGATTGGGTGGTGCGTGGTGGAAACTGTCTGGTGGAAACGGACGTTGTGAGGATGTCCGGGTCGACCGGTGTGTTCAATCAGGGTTCGTCCTGCCCCACGGGCGGGTCTGTTTCGGTCAAGGGGAATCGCCCGTGAAGTTGTTTCAGAAGTTGTTCGGCAAGAGCGCGCGAGAGGGCAGCGACAACAACGCCACCGCTCGGCACCGCGCACAGCCCGACGCCGAGGGCCAGCGCCCGCTGTTCCGGGACCAGGTCGGCGGTCCGGGCGGCGACATCTCCGGAGGTCAGGGCGTGCCGTCTGTTGACCCTGCCCAGTCCGGCGGCATAGGTTTCGGGCAGCCGTCAACCTCAAGTACGGGTGGAGGGTTTTCCCCTATGTCGGCCCAGGTGTGTACGAGGTGCGGTAACCGCAACGCGGAGAACAGCCGCTTCTGCTCCAACTGCGGCGCTCCGCTGCGGGCCGGGGCGGTGCCCGAGCGGCCCTCCGAGACGACTTCCACCATCTCCATCTCCGGTCTCGAGGCCTACGACTCGGAGGTCACCGGGCAGACGCAGATGCCGGCGCTCTCCCCGGAAGCCCAGGCCGCTGTCGACGCGCTTCCGCTGGGCTCTGCGCTCCTGGTCGTGCGCCGGGGGCCGAACTCTGGCAGCCGCTTCCTGCTGGACGGCGAGCTGACCACGGCCGGCCGTCACCCGCAGAGCGACATCTTCCTGGACGACGTCACCGTCTCCCGCCGCCACGTGGAGTTCCGCCGAGGCCAGGACGGCTCGTTCACGGTGTCCGACGTGGGCAGCCTCAACGGCACGTACGTCAACCGCGAGCGGATCGACTCGGTCGCCCTGAACAACGGCGACGAGGTGCAGATCGGCAAGTACCGGCTGGTGTTCTACGCGAGCCAGCAGGGCTACTGACCCTCCCAGGGAAGGTCCATGCTTCAAACACCGAGCGGCGGTGCCGGACACGGCACCGCCGCCACGGACAGTGGACTGATGAGCATCGGCACGGTGCTGAACGTGCTGCGCGACGAGTTTCCCGAAGTCACCATCTCCAAGATCCGTTTCCTGGAGTCGGAGGGCCTCATCGAGCCGCAGCGGACCCCCTCCGGGTACCGCAAGTTCAGCGACCGGGACGTCGAGCGCCTCGGCCACGTCCTGAGGATGCAGCGGGACCACTATCTGCCGCTCAAGGTGATCCGGGAGCACCTGGACGCCATGGAGCGGGGCGAGGCCGTCGCGCTGCCCACACTGGGCCGCCAGCGGGACGGAGAAACGGTCCTGGAGGTCGCCGAGGGGCCCACCGCGGCCAGGATCGGGCGGACCGAGCTGCTCGCCGCCGCCGAGATCGGTGAGTCGGAGCTGGCGGAGTGGGAGTCGTACGGGCTCATTACCCCGCTGCCGGACGGGGCGTACGACGCCGAGGCGGTCACCGTGGCCGCGCTCGTCGTCGAGCTCGGGCGGTTCGGGATCGAGCCGCGGCACCTGCGCGCCATGAAGGCCGCCGCCGACCGTGAGGCGGGGCTCGTGGACCAGGTGGTGGCTCCGCTGAAGCGGCACCGCAACCCGCAGACCCGCGCGCACGCGGAAGCCCGTACGAAGGAACTGGCGGGACTCACGGTGAAGCTGCACGCGGCACTCGTGCAGACGGCCCTCGGTGTGCGGCTCCCTTGAGGGCGGCAGGTGCAGGAACTGTCACCCGTTTCCTGCCCGACTACCCAAACGTCCCGGGCACGGCCTAGGGTTGCTGTGTGAACGAGCTCGATGTCGTAGGTGTCCGGGTCGAAATGCCCTCCAACCAACCGATCGTGCTCCTGCGTGAAGTGGGAGGCGACCGCTACCTCCCCATCTGGATCGGGCCGGGGGAGGCGACCGCGATCGCCTTCGCGCAGCAGGGCATGGCCCCCGCACGACCGCTGACCCACGACCTGTTCAAGGACGTGCTGGAAGCGGTCGGCCAGGAGCTCACCGAAGTGCGCATCACGGATCTGCGTGAAGGCGTCTTCTACGCGGAGCTGGTGTTCGCCAGCGGGGTCGAGGTGAGCGCGCGGCCGTCCGACGCCATAGCGCTGGCCCTGCGCACCGGGACGCCGATCTACGGCAGCGACGGAGTGCTCGACGACGCCGGTATCGCGATCCCGGACGAGCAGGAGGACGAAGTGGAGAAGTTCCGCGAGTTCCTCGACCAGATCTCCCCCGAGGACTTCGGCACCAGCAGTCAGTGAGGCGGGGGCGGCCGATCCGGCGGATCAGTGGTCCGTGACGGGTCGGCCGTGTCCGGTCGTCACCAAAATGCTGGCATTTGCCGCCGGCGCGTGAGAGCGTCCTGCGGCCCGCTCAGAGCGCATTCGGCTAGCCTTTCCCCGCGGACGGGTACGGGAAACCACTCCTAGGGTGATTATCACTCGGCGTGCCGAGTGTGGCGATCGTTGACGCACCCCTGGTGACTGCCTACCGTCGAGAAGGCAGGTCAAGGACGGAGGTCGGCGTGAGAAGCAGCGGCGACGGTACGGCTGGGGGTGCCCCCGGACGGAGTCTCGGGGCGAGCGGTCCGTACCCGCTTCACACCAGCGCGGCCGATCATCACGCTCCGCAGCGACCGGCGGCCGTGCCGAGCAGCGGAGGGGCGACGTCCATGGCGTCCGAGCAGATCGGCTATCGCGGCCCTACGGCGTGCGCGGCGGCCGGTATCACCTACCGGCAACTCGACTACTGGGCGCGCACCGGGCTCGTCGAGCCGAGTGTGCGGCCCGCCTACGGGTCGGGGACGCAGCGGCTCTACAGCTTCCGGGACGTCGTCGTCCTGAAGATCGTCAAGCGGTTCCTCGACACCGGTGTGTCGCTGCAGAACATCCGCACCACGGTCCAGCACCTGCGCGAGCGCGGCTTCCAGGACCTGGAGCGGATGACGCTCATGAGCGACGGGGCCACGGTCTACGAGTGCACCTCGCCCGACGAGGTCCACGCGCTGCTCCAGGGCGGACAAGGGGTCTTCGGGATCGCCGTGGGTGTCGTGTGGCGGGACGTGGAGAGCGCGCTGTCGCAGCTGCACGGGGAGCGCGTCGACACCGGCGAGACGCTCGTCGGGCACAACCCCGCCGACGAGCTCGCCAGGCGCCGCAACCGAGCGGTCTGAAGCCCGCCCCGCCGCCTTCGGCGGGGCATTGTCAGTGGCGTAGGGCAGCATCGGACATGTGAGGAAAGCGCCCACGATCCTGCATCTCGACATGGATGCCTTCTACGCCTCGGCGGAGCAGGCGTCCAAGCCGAGTCTGCGCGGGAAGGCCGTCGTCGTGGGCGGGCTGGGGCCGCGGGGTGTGGTGGCCACCGCGTCCTACGAGGCCCGGGTGTTCGGGGTGCACTCGGCGATGCCCATGGCCCAGGCGAGACGGCTCGCGCCCAACGCCGCGTATCTCGTGCCGCGCTTCGGGTTCTACAAGGCGATCAGCGAGCAGGTGATGGGGCTGCTGCGGGAGTTGTCGCCGCTGGTGGAGCCGCTGAGCCTGGACGAGGCGTTCGTGGATCTGGAGGCCGGAGGAGCGGCCTGGGACGAGGGGTCGGCGCGGCTGGTGGGGGCGAAGCTGCGGGCCGACATACGGGCCGGCACGGGGCTCACGGGGTCCGTGGGGCTCGCCGCCTCCAAGATGCTCGCGAAGATCGCCTCCGAGCAGGCCAAGCCGGACGGGCTGGTGGTGATCGAGCCGGGCACCGAGCGGGCGCTGCTGGGGCCGATGTCGGTGCGGACCCTGCCGGGGGTGGGGCCGGCGACGGGGGACCATCTGCGGCGGGCCGGGATCCATACGGTCGACGAGATCGTCGAGGCGGGGGAGGACGAGCTCGTAAGGCTGCTCGGGAAGGCGCATGGGCACGGGCTGTACGCGATGGCACTGGCGCGGGACGAGCGGGCCGTGGTGGCGGAGCGGGAGACGAAGTCGGTGTCGGTGGAGGACACCTACGACGTGGACATCCATGACCGGGTTCGGGTGGGGCTGGAGGTGCAGCGGCTGGCGGACCGGTGTGTGCGGCGGTTGCGGGGGGCCGGGTTGTCGGGGCGGACGATCGTGCTGAAGGTGCGGCGGTACGACTTCTCGACCTTGACGCGGTCCGAGACGCTGCGGGGGCCGACGGATGATCCGGCGGTGGTGCGGGAGGCTGCTCTGCGGTTGCTGGAAGGGGTGGATTCCACCGGGGGTGTGCGGTTGCTGGGGGTGGGGGTTTCCGGGCTTGCCGACTTCACTCAGGAGGATCTGTTCGCTCAGGCCGCGGGGGAGGGAGTGGTGCACGCCGTGGAGGAGGTTGCCGAGGACGTGTCGGTGGAGCGGGAGTCGGTGGTCGAGCGGCGGTGGGTTGCCGGGCACGATGTGCGGCATGCCGAGTACGGACATGGGTGGGTGCAGGGGAGTGGGGTGGGGCGGGTGACTGTGCGGTTCGAGACGCCGGGTTCCTTGCCGGGGCGGGTGCGGACGTTCTCTGTTGACGATCCTGGGCTGGAGGTTGCTGAGCCGCTGCCGTTGGTTGAGGGGATGGGTGCCCATCCGCACCATCCGTGACGGGTTCGTGGTCGGGTGCCGGCCGGGTGTGGCTGGGCGCGCAGTTCCCCGCGCCCCTGGGTGGGGGTGGTGAGCCGGTGGTGATTGTTGCCGTGGCTCAGGGTTCTGCGTCCTCCGTGCCTGCGAGCTTGCCGAAGGGGCGGTCCGGTAGGGGTGGGGGTGGGGCCAGGTCCAGGCCGTAGTGGTGGTAGAGCTGGAGTTCCTGGGACGGGGAGAGGTGGCGGCCCACGCCGAAGTCGGGGGCTTCCTTGATCAGGGAGCGGTCGTAGGGGATCTGCAGGGCGCCCTCGACCAGTTCGCTGGGCTCCAGGGGGACGAAGGCGTCGCGCGAGAACAGGCCGGTGCGTATGGCCGCCCACTCCGGGACCCCGGTCGCGTCGTCGAGATAGACCTCGTCGACGGTGCCGATCTTCGTGCCGTTGCGGTCGAACGCCTTGCGGCCGATCAGGTTGCGCGGATCGATGTCGGTCTGCACGGGCCCTCCACTTGGTCGCAACTCATCCGAAGCGGTCGTAAGCACTACGAAAGAGCACATTGGAGTGGGCGGCCACTCGAACGCCCTTGCTTCGGCCTCGCTGGTAGGCTTGCAAGCGGCTGTCGACCCCGTGCGGGAGAGTCCTCCAGACGACATCGGAGGCGCCGAAGGAGCAAATCCTCCCCGGAATCTCTCAGGCCCACGTACCGCACGGACGAGGTCACTCTGGAAAGCAGAGCGGGTGTCGACGGCGGCTTCCGCTCTCACCGACGGTGAAAGCCGGTGGCCCTCGGGCGACCGGTGAAGCTCTCAGGTGCAGATGACAGAGGGGGAGGCCGTCGGGGTACCCGCGCCGGGGTACCCCTCGAAGGTCGCGTCAGACCAGGAGGCCTCCGCAATGACCGCCCACCGCATTCCGCTCGCAGAGCTCGAGCAGGGGATCCCGTTCGAGCAGCGTCACATCGGTCCCGACCACGAGGCCCGGGCCAAGATGCTCGCCCAGGTCGGATACGGCTCGCTCGACGAGCTGACCGCCGCCGCGGTGCCCGATGTGATCAAGAACGCCGATGCCCTGGAGCTGCCCGGTGCGCGCACCGAGGCCGAGGTGCTGGCCGAGCTGCGGTCGCTGGCCGACCGGAACCAGGTGCTCGACTCCATGATCGGGCTCGGGTACTACGGGACCTTCACTCCGCCCGTCATCCTGCGGAACGTGATGGAGAACCCGGCCTGGTACACCGCCTACACGCCGTACCAGCCGGAGATCTCGCAGGGACGGCTGGAGGCGCTGCTGAACTTCCAGACCATGGTCGCCGACCTCACCGGGCTGCCGACCTCCGGTGCCTCGCTGCTCGACGAGGGAACGGCGGCCGCCGAGGCCATGGCTCTGTCCCGGCGCATGGGGAAGAACAAGAAGGGGCTCTTCCTCATCGACGCGGACGCCCTTCCGCAGACCATCGCCGTCATCGAGACCCGCGCCGAGCCGACCGGTGTCGAGGTCGTCGTCGCGGACCTGAGCCAGGGCATTCCGGACGGGATCGCCGCGCGTGAGATCAACGGCGTACTCCTCCAGTACCCCGGCGCCTCCGGGGCCGTACGTGACATCAAGCCGGTCATCGACCAGGCTCATGAGCTCGGCGCGCTCGTGACCGTCGCGGCCGACCTGCTCGCGCTGACGCTGCTGAAGTCGCCGGGTGAGCTCGGGGCGGACATCGCGGTCGGCACCACGCAGCGGTTCGGTGTGCCGATGGGCTTCGGCGGGCCGCACGCGGGCTACATGGCCGTGCACGAGAAGTTCGCGCGGAGCCTGCCCGGGCGGCTCGTGGGCGTGTCCGTCGACGCCGACGGCAACAAGGCGTACCGGCTCGCGCTCCAGACGCGTGAGCAGCACATCCGGCGGGAGAAGGCGACCAGCAACATCTGCACCGCCCAGGTGCTGCTCGCGGTCATGGCCGGGATGTACGCCGTCTACCACGGTCCCGACGGGCTCAGGGCGATCGCTCGGCGGACGCACCGGTACGCGAACATCCTTGCCGCGGGCCTCACCGCCGGTGGCGTGGAGGTCGTGCACGGCTCCTACTTCGACACCCTCACCGCGCGCGTACCCGGCAGGGCCGCCGAGATCGTCGCCGCCGCCCGCGACAACGGGGTCAACCTGCACCTCGTCGACGCCGACCATGTCTCCGCCGCCTGTGACGAGACCACCGCGCGGGCCCAGGTGGCCGCCGTGTGGAACGCGTTCGGGGTCGAGGGCGACATCGAGGCGCTGGACGCGGCCACCGAGGAGGCACTGCCGGACGCGCTGCTGCGCGGCGACGAGTTCCTCGCCCACCCCGTGTTCCACCAGTACCGCTCCGAGACCGCGATGCTGCGCTACCTGCGCCGGCTCGCCGACCGCGACTATGCGCTCGACCGCGGCATGATCCCGCTGGGCTCCTGCACCATGAAGCTCAACGCGACCACCGAGATGGAGCCGGTCACCTGGCCCGAGTTCGGGCAGCTGCACCCCTTCGCGCCCGCCGAGCAGGCGCAGGGCTATCTGACGCTGATCCGGGAGCTGGAGGAGCGGCTCGCCGAGGTCACCGGGTACGACAACGTCTCGCTCCAGCCGAACGCCGGGTCGCAGGGTGAGCTGGCCGGGCTGCTCGCCGTCCGCGGGTACCACCGGGCCAACGGTGACGAGCAGCGGACCGTGTGTCTGATCCCGTCGTCCGCGCACGGCACCAACGCCGCCAGCGCGGTGATGGCGGGCATGAAGGTCGTCGTCGTCAAGACCGCCGAGGACGGCGAGATCGACGTCGAGGACCTGCGGGCGAAGATCGAGCAGCACCGGGACGAGCTCGCGGTGCTGATGATCACCTACCCCTCCACCCACGGGGTGTTCGAGGAGCACGTCGCCGACATCTGCGCGCAGGTGCACGAGGCCGGCGGGCAGGTGTACGTCGACGGGGCCAACCTCAACGCGCTGGTGGGACTGGCCAAGCCGGGGCACTTCGGCGGTGACGTCTCGCACCTCAACCTGCACAAGACCTTCTGCATCCCGCACGGCGGGGGCGGGCCGGGCGTCGGGCCGGTGGGGGTGCGGGCGCACCTCGCGCCGTACCTGCCCAACCACCCGATGCAGCCCGCCGCCGGGCCCGAGACGGGCGTCGGGCCCATCTCGGCCGCTCCCTGGGGCTCCGCGGGCATCCTGCCCATCTCGTGGGCGTACGTGCGGCTCATGGGCGGTGAGGGCCTCAAGCGGGCCACGCAGGTGGCCGTGCTCTCCGCCAACTACATCGCCAAGCGGCTGGAGCCGCACTACCCGGTGCTCTACACCGGGCCGGGCGGGCTGGTCGCGCACGAGTGCATCATCGATCTGCGGCCGCTGACCAAGGCGACCGGCGTCAGCGTGGACGATGTGGCCAAGCGGCTCATCGACTACGGCTTCCACGCGCCGACCATGTCGTTCCCGGTGGCCGGGACGCTGATGATCGAGCCGACCGAGTCCGAGGACCTGACCGAGCTCGACCGGTTCTGCGAGGCGATGATCGCCATTCGCGGGGAGATCGAGAAGGTCGGTTCCGGGGAGTGGGACGCGGACGACAACCCGCTGCGGAACGCTCCGCACACCGCCGGTGCGCTGGGTGGCGCCTGGGAGCACGCGTACACGCGTGAGGAGGCCGTCTTCCCGGGCGGTGTCTCGGTCGCGGACAAGTACTGGCCGCCGGTGCGGCGGATCGACCAGGCCTTCGGTGACCGCAACCTGGTGTGCTCGTGCCCGCCGCTGGACGCGTACGAGGACTGAGCCGAGGTGAGGAGGGCCCCGCTGCGGCGGGGCCCTTTTCCGTTGGGCGTCAGGTGGTCGCCAGAGCCAGGGACACCTCGGTCGACTTGATCAGGGCGACGACCGGGGTGCCGGCGGTGAGGGCGAGCTCGGTCGCGGAGTCCGCGGTGATCGCGGAGGTGAGCTCGCCTCCCTCGACGGCGACCTTGACGGTGGCCATGGCGGCTCCCGTGGCGACGGCGGTGACCGTGCCGGGGAGCTGGTTGCGGATGGACACGCCATGGACCGGGGCCGTGGCGAGGGAGACCTCCGTCGATTTCACGAGGGCGCGTACCGGGGTGCCCTCGGAGAGGCCGAGGTCCTCGACGGCATCGAGGGTGATCGCGGCCGTGAGGTCCTGACCGCCGTCGAGGCGGATCCTGACCGTCGCCATGGCCTCGCCCTGGGTGACGGTGGTGACGGTGCCGGGGAGCTGGTTGCGGATGCTCAGGGTCATGGGGTCACGGTAGGGCGAATGCGGGAGCGCGGCCGGTAGGCCACTGCTGGACTCGCTCGCGGGTCAGGCCGTGTGGACGCGGGGGCGGCGGGCGCGGTCCGGTTCCGCCTCGCGCAGGACCTCCCGGGTGACGGGGGCGACTTCGCCCTGTCCGAAGAGGAAGAACCGCAGGAAGTTGTGGAAGGGGTTGCCCTCGGTCCATTCGAAGTAGATGTGGGGGGTGCAGCCGGTCTCGTCGCGGACGTGCAGGAGCAGGGCCGCGAGGGCGTTGGGGATGGAGGAGTGCTCCAGGGTCAGGACGCGGTAGCGGTTGTGCAGGACCTCGCCGCGGACGGTGAGACCTGCCTCGAACTCGGAGGGGTCCAGGACGGTGACCTCGGCGAAGACGAAGTCCTCGCCGGGGATGTCGTTGTCCTCGCGGATCTGCTCGATCTTGTCGCGGTACTCGGCCTTGTCGCGGCTGTCGGGCTCGTTGGCGATGAAGCGGATCTTGCGGCTGGCCATGTCCCGGATGAAACGTTCCGCCATGGGGTCGAGGGTGACGCTGGTGACGCGGAGCTCGAAGGCGCGGGCGAGGCGGGAGAGCAGGGAGACCAGGATGATGCCGGCGATGAAGCAGGCGCCGATCTTCACGCCGTCGGGGCGTTCGATGACGTTGACGACGGTCGTGTAGAGGAACACCGCGGAGATGACCGCGAAGCCGATCGTCCAGCCGCGCTGGCCCGCCTTGTGGGCGGCGATGGTCACCGCGATCGCCGCCGAGCTGATCAGGACCAGGACGCCGGTGGCGTAGGCGCCGCCCTGGGCGTCGACGTCGGCGTCGAAGAGCCAGGTCACCAGGAAGGCGATCAGGATGAAGACGATGACCATCGGGCGCACGGCGCGGGCCCAGTGCGGGGCCATGCCGTAGCGGGGCAGGTAGCGCGGCATCAGGTTGAGCAGTCCTGCCATGGCGGAGGCTCCGGCGAACCACAGGATGGCGATGGTCGAGACGTCGTAGACCGTGCCGAAGGCGCCGCCCAGGTACTGGTGGGCGAGGTACGCCAGCGCACGGCCGTTGGCCGGACCGCCCGACTCGAAGTCCTTCTCCGGGATGAGGAGGGTGGTGATGAAGCTGGTGGCGATCAGGAAGCAGCTCATGATGACGGCGGCGGCCGTCAGGAGTTTCTTGGTGTCGCGGATACGGCCGGTGGGCTGTTCCTCGGTGTCGCCGTCGTCGCCCTTGACGTGCGGCATGACGGCGACGCCGGTCTCGAAGCCGGACAGGCCCAGGGCGAGCTTGGGGAAGACGATCAGGGCCACGCCGACCATCACGAAGATGTTGCCGTGCTCGGCGGTCAGGGCGCTGGACCAGTCGGTGACGACATGGCCGGCCGTGATGATGTGCCAGAAGCCGACGATCACGACCACGACGTTCAGGGCGAGGTAGAGGCCGACCAGGACGACCGCGACGCCGACCGCCTCCAGGAAGCCCTTGAGGAAGACCGCGCCGAGCAGGGCGACCAGGACCAGGGTGATCAGCATCTGCTGGTCGTGCAGGGCGCTGTTCAGGTGCGGGTTCTCGACCAGGTGGGTGGAGGCGTCCGCCGCGGACAGGGTGATGGTGATCAGGAAGTCGGTGGCGGCGAACCCGAGCAGGGTCAGGACGAACAGCTTGCCCTGCCAGAACGACAGCAGCCGCTCCAGCATCGCGATGGAGCCCTCACCGCGCGGGCTCTCCTCGGCGACCCGGCGATAGACCGGCAGTGCGCCCGCGAGGGTGACGATGACCAGGACGATGGTGGCGATGGGGGACAGCAGGCCGGCCGCGAGGGCGGCGATGCCGGGCTGGTAGCCCAGGGTGGAGAAGTAGTCGACGCCGGTCAGGCACATCACCCGCCACCAGCGCTGGCCCTGGTGCGCGGGCTCCGGCGCGGCATGCGGACCCGTGTGGCCGCCCGACCTGCCCATGTCGGACAAGCCCTCCAACATCCAGGAGCGCAGGCGACTGGCGGGCGGCTGATCGGTGGTGGCCATCGGGAGTGCTCCAGAGGTGCGGCTCAGCGGGGTTACGGCCGCCCTGCTGACGGCGGGACCAGCGTAAGCGGAGAGTGACGCTTGGGCCCGCGGATGAGGGGCGTATGGGCGTCAAGCTTCCGTTAAGACTCGTTCCCCGATGGCGGGGGTGGGGGGCGGGTTGGGCGAAAAGGGATTTTTCTTCCCGGTTCGCACCCTGCGAGTGGGGCGGCAGAGGTGGATACGCAGCGTCATGGCGGAGTGGCGGGGTCCGGCGGGAAGGTGGCCGCGCTGGGCGCTGGGGCTGATGGCCGGGTCCACATGGTACGTGCGGGTCCGGTTCCTTCGTAAGGATCGCTGACGTAGCCGAATGTTTCGGGTTCGCTGGGCCTTCTGTCGGAATCCGAGCCTGTCCGCTCACTGCCTCGCCGTCATCCTTCGAACATTCCCTGTGCACAAGGGGTTGCCACCTTTCAGTAGCTGTCTCTAGGGTGCGGCAGCAGCGAAGCTTTCTGGATCTACTCCGAAACTTTCGAAACGCAGGACGGACAAAGACGTCTCCGTCCCGTACCCAAGGAGCGCAAAATGGGCGACCCGGCACTGTCCCGCCGTGGCTTTCTGGCGGCGTCCGCCGCGGCCGGTCTGGGCATGACGGCACTGACCGGCTGTGGCGGCGACTCGGACGGAGGATCGTCCGACGGGACGACCACGGTGGAGTGGTGGAACATCTCCACCACCGAGCCGGCGAAGAGTGTCTGGGCGAGCCTCGCCAAGAAGTACGAGGCACAGAACCCCAAGGTGAAGATCAAGATCGTCCAGCTGGAGAACGACGCCTACAAGTCGAAGATGACGGCGCTGACCGCCTCCGGGAAGCTCCCCGACATCTTCCACACCTGGGGCGGGGGCGTGCTCAAGCAGCAGGTCGACGCGGGGCTCGTCGAGGACCTGACCGACCGGACCAAGCCGTGGGCCGACGGTCTGCTCAAGGTCACCAAGGAGCCGTACATCCTCGACGACAAGGTCTACGGCATTCCGTTCGACATGGGCATGATCGGCTTCTGGTACAACAAGAAGCTCTTCCAGCAGGCCGGTGTCAGCGAACCCCCCACCACCTGGGGCGGCTTCCTGGAGGCCGTGAGCAAGCTCAAGTCGAAGAACATCACGCCCATAGCCCTGGCGGGCAAGGAGAAGTGGCCCGGCATGTACTACTGGGCCTACCTCGCGATGCGCACGGCCGGCATCGACGCCCTTCAGAAGGCGAGCGAGGACAAGGACTTCACCGGTGCCGGGTTCATCGAGGCCGGGCGGCACCTCAAGGAACTCGTGGACCTCCAGCCCTTCCAGAAGGGCTTCCTCAACGCCGCCTACTCCACCCCGACCGGCCAGGCGGCCGCCGTGGGCAACGGCAAGGCGGCCATGGAACTGATGGGCCAGTGGGCCCCGTCCGTGCAGGCCGACTCCGGCAAGGGACTCGGCGCCGATCTCGGGTTCTTCCCGTTCCCGGCGGTCGAGGGCGGCAAGGGGGCCATCACCGAGGTGTTCGGCGGTGGCGGCGGACACGCCCTGCGCCGGGGCGCCCCGCAGGCCGCCGTCGACTTCCTGAAGTTCTTCGCCTCCGAGGCCACCGAACTCGAACTGGTCAAGAAGACCAGCGTCCTTCCCGTGCTGCCGAACGCGGAGAAGGCCATGACCGACCCCAACCTCAAGCTCGTACAGGCCCAGTTGAAGGCCGCCACCGGCTTCCAGCTCTATCTCGACCAGGCGTACGCGCCCGCCGTCGGCCAGGAGGTCAACGACAGCGTGGCCGCGCTGATCGCCGGCTCCAAGTCCCCCGAACAGGTCGCCCAGTCGATCACGCAGACCGCGAAGGAAGAGCAGTAGCCCGCGATGACCTCCACGTTCCTCGCAGACAAGCGGAGCGGTCCGGGCACCGAACTCCCGCCCCCGGAATCAGTCAGGGCCCGGGGGCGGGGCCGGCGGCGGGTGCTGCACTGGCTCACCGCGGTCGGCTTCCAACTGCCCGCGCTGGTGCTGTTCATCGGCATGGTCCTGCTGCCGATGCTGTTCGCGCTGTACGCCGCGTTCTTCCGCTGGGGCGGCTTCGGCATGCCCTCCGACTACGTCGGCACGGACAACTTCACGGATCTCTTCGACAACCCGGTCTTCCTGGGCGACCTGTGGCGCTGCCTCGTCCTGGTGCTGCTCTCCCTCGCGCTCCAGCTGCCGTTCGCGCTCGCCATGGCGGTCCTGCTCAACCAGAGGCTGCGCGGCCGGGCCGTCTACCGGATGCTGTTCTTCGCGCCCTACGTCCTGTCCGAGGCGATCACGGGTGTGCTGTTCAGCATGGTCTTCGCCCCGGACGACGGCCTCGCCGACCACGTCCTGGGCGCGGTCGGACTGGACGGCGTGGGCGGGCTCTGGTTCGCCGACCCGTCGTACGTCATGGCGACGCTCTTCCTCGTCATGACCTGGAAGTACTTCGGCTTCCACATGATGCTCTACCTGGCCGGACTCCAGTCGATCCCACGGGAGTTGACCGAGGCGGCGCTCATCGACGGCGCGAGTGCCTGGCAGCGGTTCCGCAACGTCACCCTGCCGCTGCTCGCGCCCACCCTCAGGATCAGTGTCTTCCTGTCCGTCATCGGGGCGATCCAGCTCTTCGACCTGGTCTGGGTGATCACCCAGGGCGGGCCCGACCACCACTCCGAGACGATGGCCGTGACCATGTTCCAGTACGGCTTCAAGCGCTACCAGGTCGGCTATGCCAGCGCGATCAGCGTGGTCATGTTCGGCATCTGCCTCGTCTTCGCCCTCGCCTACCAGCGGTTCGTGCTCCGCCGCGACCTCGAAGGGGCCACCACGACGATGAGGGGGGACGGCAAGTGACCAGCCGTACAAGGGGCGTTCGGACCCTGCCGCTGCACGTGATCCTCGTCGTCGTCGGCGCGGTGATGGTCGTACCCCTGGTGTACGCCGTCCTGTCCGGGTTCAAGTCGACCGACGAGCTCTCCAGCAATCCCTTCGGGCTGCCGCGGAAATGGCTCACCAGCAACTACACCGACATCCTCGCAGGCGGTGACTTCTGGCGGCTGCTCGGCAGCAGCACGCTGATCGCGGTCGGTACGACGGTGCTGGTGGTCGCCCTGTCCGCGCTGGCCGCGTTCTCCTTCGCGCGGTTCGCCTTCCGGGGCCGGGAGGCGCTGTTCACGCTCTTCACGATGGGGCTGATGTTCCCCTTCGCGGTGGCGGTGCTCCCGCTCTTCCTGCTGCTGCGCTCGCTCGACCTGCTGGACAACCCGCTCGGCGTGATCCTGCCGCAGGCGGCCTTCGGACTGCCGATGACGATCATCATCCTGCGCGCCTTCTTCCGGGAGATCCCGGGCGAGCTGGAGGAGGCGGCCACCCTCGACGGGTGCTCCTCCTTCGGGTTCTTCTGGCGGGTGCTGCTGCCCATGGCCCGGCCGGCGCTCGGCACGGTGTCGGTGCTCGCGGTCGTCACCAGCTGGAACAACTTCATGCTGCCGCTGCTGGTGTTCACCGACAACACGTGGTGGACGCTGCCCGTCGGTGTGCAGCAGTTCCAGGGGCAGTACTCCGCGGAGTACGCCCGGGTCTTCGCCTATCTCGTCCTGGCGATGGTGCCCGCCCTCGCCTTCTACTCGGTCGCCGAGCGGCAGCTCGTCGGCGGCCTGACCGCCGGTGCCACGAAGGGCTGACACCGGCCTCCGCGAGAAAAGTACGGCTCACCCACCCCCGCACGTGAGGAGTCGCCCCATGCGCACAAACCGTCTCAGACTTGTCGGAGTGCTCGCCGCGGCCCTGGTCGTCGCCGGGCTCGGCGCGCCTGCCGCCCAGGCCCACGGCAAGCCGGTCACGCTCGCCGAGCTCTCTCAGCGGCACGGGCGGTACTTCGGCAGCGCCACGGACAACCCCGAGCTCGTGGACGAGCCGTACAAGCAGATCCTCGGCAGCGAGTTCGACCAGATCACGCCGGGCAACGGCATGAAGTGGTACGCCACCGAGCCTCAGCAGGGCGTCTTCGACTTCTCCCAGGGCGACGAGATCGCTGACCTGGCCCGCTCGCACCACCAGAAGGTGCGGGGCCACACCCTCGTCTGGCACAGCCAGTTGCCCGACTGGGTCACCTCGCGGGAGTGGACGGCGGCTGAGCTGAGGGCCGTGCTGAAGAAGCACGTCCAGACCGAGGTGCGGCACTACCGGGGGAAGGTGTTCGCCTGGGACGTCGTCAACGAGGCGTTCAACGAGGACGGTACGTACCGTGAGACCGTCTTCTACAAGACGCTCGGGCCCGGGTACATCGCCGACGCGCTGCGGTGGGCCCGGCAGGCCGATCCCAAGGTCAAGCTGTACCTCAACGACTACAACATCGAGGGGATCGGGGCGAAGAGCGACGCCTACTACCACCTGGCCAAGGAGCTCAGGGCGCAGGGCGTGCCACTCGACGGCATCGGGCTCCAGGCCCATCTCGCGCTCCAGTACGGCTATCCGACGACCCTGGAGGACAACCTCCGCCGCTTCTCCAGGCTGGGCCTCGACACCGCGCTCACCGAGGTCGACATCCGGATGATCCTTCCGGCGACGGAGGAGAAGCTAGCGCAACAGGCCGAGTGGTACGGCGACCTGACCGACGCGTGCCTGGCTGTGCGGCGGTGCGTTGGCATCACGGTGTGGGACTACACCGACAAGTACAGCTGGATTCCGGCGTTCTTCGAGGGGGAGGGGGCCGCGTTGCCGTGGGATGAGCAACTTCAGCCCAAGCCGGCTTACTTCGCGATCAGGGGCGCGCTGGAGTAGGGGGCTTGAGGCTGTCGTACGGCTGCGGGTGAGTGGGGGCTGGTCGCGCAGTTCCCCGCGCCCCTGAGAAGCTTCACTGGACCTACCCGCAGCCGTACGACGGCCCGACGCCCCCCTCACTGCCTCGGTGGGGCTGTGCTTGCTCTTACCACCAGGTCCGTGCCCAGTTCGACTCGCGGGGTGTCCGGGGGTTCGTTGCGGGTCAGTTTGAGGACTGTGCGGACCGCCAGTTTGCCCATGTCGGCCAAGGGCTGGCGGATCGTGGTCAAGGGGGGTGCGGACCAGCGGACTTCCGGGAGGTCGTCGAAGCCGACCACGCTCATGTCCTGGGGGACCCTGAGGCCACGTCGGCGCAGGGCCTCGATCGCGCCCAGGGCCATCTGGTCGCTGGCCGCGAAGACCGCGGTCGGCGGTTCGGGGAGGTCGAGGAGCTTCTCGCAGCCGGCGAAGCCGGACTCCGGGTGGAAGTCGCCGGGGACGACCAGTGACTCGTCGAGGGTGAGGCCGGCGCCCTCCAGGGCGGCCCGGTAGCCGTCGAAGCGGGCCCGGGAGCAGAGCAGTCGGGGCGGTCCGGCGATCAGGCCGATCCTGCGGTGGCCCAGCGACAGCAGGTGCTCGGTGGCCGCCAGTCCGCCCGACCAGTTGGCGGCGCCGATGGTGGGGGCGTCGAGCGCGGGGGAGCCGGCCGGGTCGACGACGACCAGGGGGACGCCGAGGGCCCGCAGTTCCTCGTGCAGGACCGTGTCCAGCGCCGAGGTGACCAGGATGACCCCGTCGGAGGCCCGGGCGCGCAGGTTGCGCATCCACTCGCGGGCCGCGCCGGAGCGGCCGTGGATCGCGGAGACCACGGTGCCGACGCCCTCGGCGTGGGCGATCTCCTCGACGCCCCGGATGATCTCCACGGCCCAGGGGCTGTCCAGGTCGTTGAAGACCAGGTCGAGCAGGGCGGCACGGGTGCCGGGGGCCGCCGGGCGCCTGCGGTAGCCGTACCGCTGGAGCAGTTCCTCGACCCGGGCGCGGGTCCGCGGGGAGACGTCCGAGCGGCCGTTGACCACCCGGGACACCGTCGGCACCGAGACTCCGGCCTGCCGGGCGATCTCCGTGATGGTGACCCTGCCCCGGGGCCCGGCACCGGCCGCGCCTGCTGTCACTTGCCCACCTCCGCGTCGTAGCTTCGAAAGCGCGTTTCGAAACTTCCAGGAGTCTTCCGGAAAAGTGGGTCCATACACAAGGCATCACAGTCAGTGATCGCCCTCTGACATGCGTCGGGGCCGGTGCGCAGACAGTCGCTGCGAGCCGGCCCCTCAAGGTCTCCGGGCGGTACGACGGCCGTGGCCGCGGCCGCCCGGCCGTGCTCAGGCTGCCGAGGCCCCCGCGAGCGGGCGGTGCGGGGCGATGACCCGGCCGTCGGGCAGGAGCTCACCGGTGTCCTCGAAGAGCAGGACGCCGTTGCACAGCAGGCTCCAGCCCTGTTCCGGGTGGTGCGCCAGAAGGCGGGCGGATTCCCGGTCGGCGGAGTCGGCGGTGGGACACGGTGGCTGGTGCTGGCACATGGGTTGGATCTTTCGCTGTGTTGTGGTCATGACGTCCCCCGTCGTGATTACTCAGTCGGAACCCAGTGTTGCCCTACGGGCGTCAATCCGCAGGTATTTCGCATCACCACTTCTTCACAGGTTGGAGACGCGTCACCCGGCCGGACGGTTCATCCCAACTGCACTGTCCCTTCGGGTGGTTCGAGGGGGCCGGATAGGGCTAGTCCACCTGGTGTCGGCCTCGTTTTCGGCTCTACCGAGTAATTGTGCGCTCGTATGAGCAAATGGCGCGTCGGAAACACGGTCGTACCCCGCTACCCGGAATTCGGGGCGGGGTACGAGGGGCCGGGCCGGTCGGTCGAGGATCTTCAGGCCGGCGAGCTCAGCAGGGGAGCCGGAGTCAGCCGATGGGTCAGCACCGGGAGGAGTTCGGCGGCCCGGTGCGGACGGTGGGCGGCGATGCCGGGCGGGGCGGGGGCCAGCGGGACGAGCAGGTCGGTGGCGGCGAGGCGGCCCGTGGCGGCGTCCGCCGCGCAGTCGCCGTGCAGCCACAGCGCGAGCATGTACAGGGCCGGGATCGACAGCAGGCGCGGCTGCCAGGGTTGCTGCATCACCTCCGCCTGACGCAGCGCGCGTTCGGTGGACGGGATGTAGGGGCCCTCGAAGAAGTGCGAGAACGCCCAGCCGTCCGCGGTCAGCATGGTCTCCGCCGCCGCCACCGAGCGATCACCGCTGCGGATCAGGAAACGCCACCCGGTCAGCCGGGTGGCGGTGCCGTCCAGGACGTGCACGGGCAGGGGCAGCTCGGGTGTGACGGGGCCCTGGGCCCGCAGGAGAGAGGGGGTCCGGGCCTCGCGGACCGCGGTGGGCGAAGCGAGTGCGGTGAGGACGGAGCGAAGTGCGGGCGCGGGAGCCGGGGGGACATGCAGCGGCATGGTGGGTCGCCTCTCATTCGACAGGCACGGTGGCGCGAGGGCGGGGGCGGACGGCGCTGTCAGCTCACGGGGTCAGAGAGGCGGGGGCCGGGGTCCGGTGACGCGGGGGCGGGTGTGACTGCCGTACGTCACCTGACGGCAGGATCCAGGACCGCGGGTGCCAACCCTCTGCCTTGTTCGCGGAGTTTATACGACATATGTTCACACGGTGTTTCGTCTAGCCGTTTCCGGCGCGCGAAGCAAGGAGTCATTCGGTCGGCGATACGCGGGAATCCTCCCGAAACCGTGACTACTTCACCGCGGTGACCTCGGGGAATCCGCCCGAAGCGGTCGGCCAATTCTCGTCGGCGTTTTTCACGAGTTCCTCGGGGCACCCGAAACTGCTGAGCGCTTCATGCCGAGTGAATGTGCCACCGGTCACATCCGACAGGGTAGCGGGCTCGGGGCCGCCGCGGGACGTTATCGATCGTTCCGGCTGGGCATCATCCCACCTGACTCATGACGTATCGAGGAGGGACTCTCCGATGGGGGAGAAGGTCGTGGCAGGCCGGTTCGACCTGTCCGATCGCCAGAACTACCGCGACAAGCTCCGCAGGTGCCTGACGGGGCTCGAGCGGCTCCTGGCGGAGCGGCGGTTCGATCGGCCCAGGAACCTGATGGGGCTGGAGATCGAATTGAATCTGGTCGGCACCGACGGTATGCCGAGAATGTTGAACGGGGAGGTCCTCGAACGTATCGCGAGCCGAGATTTCCAAACAGAACTCGCCATGTTCAACCTGGAAGTCAACATAGCCCCACACAAGTTGGGCGGGCGGGTATTCGATCGGCTCGCGGAGGAACTCCGGACCTCGCTGGCATATGCCGACCGTAAAGCCGGCGAGCTCGACGCGGGAATCGTGATGATCGGCATTCTGCCGACCCTCGACCGGGACGACCTGGTCTCCTCGAACCTTTCCGACGTCGACCGCTACACCCTGCTCAACGACCAGATCGTGGCCGCGCGCGGTGAGGACTTCGTCCTCGACATCGACGGGGTGGAACGCCTCACCTGCACCTCGAAGTCCATCGCCCCGGAGGCCGCCTGCACCTCGGTGCAGCTGCACCTCCAGGTCACGCCGGGCCGGTTCGCCGATGTGTGGAACGCCGCGCAGGCGGTGGCCGGGGTGCAGATAGCCGTGGGCGCCAACTCGCCCTTCCTGTTCGGGCGTGAGCTGTGGCGGGAGTCCCGGCCGCCGCTCTTCCAGCAGTCCACGGACACGCGTCCGCCGGAGCTCCAGGCGCAGGGGGTGCGGCCGCGGACCTGGTTCGGGGAGCGGTGGATCTCCTCGGCGTACGACCTGTTCGAGGAGAACCTGCGCTACTTCCCGGCGCTGCTGCCGATCTGCGACGAGGAGGATCCGCTGGAGGTCCTCGACGCGGGCGGGGTGCCCTCGCTCGCCGAACTCGTCCTGCACAACGGCACGGTGTACCGCTGGAACCGGCCGGTGTACGGGATTGCCGACGGGGTCCCGCATCTGCGCGTCGAGAACCGGGTGCTGCCGGCCGGGCCCACCATCACGGACGTCATCGCCAACGCGGCCTTCTACTACGGCCTCGTCCGCGCCCTCGCCGAGGAGTCGCGGCCGGTGTGGACCCGGATGCCGTTCGAGGCGGCCGCGGCCAACTTCGACGCGGCGTGCCGGTACGGGATCGACGCGCGGATGACCTGGCCCCGGCGGGGGCGGTACGGCGGCACCGTGGAGGTCGACGCGGTGAGCCTCGTACGCGATGAACTGCTGCCGCTGGCCGAGCAGGGGCTCGCTGGGTGGGGCGTCGAGCCCGCCGACCGGGACCTGTATCTCGGGGTGATCGAGGAGCGGTGCCGCAAGCGGGCCAACGGGGCGTCCTGGCAGGCGGCGACCTTCCACCGGGCCCTGGAGGCGGGGCTGTCCCGGGAGGCGGCGCTCGCCGCGACGACTCGGCGGTACGGGGAGCTGATGCATCTGGGCGAGCCGGTGCACACGTGGCCGGTGGGGTTGCCGGAGCCGGCGTCGTTGGGGTGACGGGCGGGGGAGCGGGCAGGGTCAGGACCGGGCCCTCGCACGGATGACGTGCGAGGGCCCGGGGCGGCCGACCCGCGGATGGCCGGCCTCAGCGGCGGCTGTGCGGCCGTGAGCTCCGTGCCCTCATGAAGACCGTCGGGCCCTCCGTGCCGTCAGGAACACCAGCGTGCCGCCTGCCACCAGCAGCACGGCGATGCCCGTCCGCGGCAGGACTCCGTCCGTGCCCGTGGCGGCCAGCCGGCCGCCGGTCGTCGTCCCGCTCCCGGTTCCTCCGGTGCCGGAGCCGGACGGGGCCGTGGCCGACGGGGACGCTGAGGCGCTGGGCGACGGGCTGGGACTTGCCGAGCCGGTGGCCTGCACCTCGATCACCGCGGTGTCGTTCGTCGTGTCGTCGTCACGGTTGGGGTAGTCGGGGTTCTCCACCGCCGTCACGCTGCCCCGCGCGTCGGGGACGGCTCGGTCGATGCGCACGGTGAACTCCTGGGTCACCGAGTCGCCCGGTCCGAAGTCCGTGTTCGCGATGAGGCAGGTGTAGCTCTTCGCGCCGGCCTTTCGCGGGGTGCAGTTCCACAGCGGCCCGGGGTCGCCCTGCTCGCCGGGGCCCGGGGCGCCGGTGATGGTGGTGCCTGCGGGCGGGGTCACCACGAAGGTGCCGGAGTCGTCGGCGTCCATCCACCGGAAGTCCATCCGGCCCGGCCCGGTGTTCCGCACGCCCACGGTGATGCTCACCGTCTCGCCGACCTTGCCCTCGACGGTGTCACCGATGGCCTCGTAGTCGGCGTGCTGGGTGGTGGCGAAGGTGCCGTACCCGGAGCCGGTGAAGCCGGAGCCGGAGGCGACGGGCTTCAGGCCGAGCGGTGCGCCGGTGCCGGTCCTGGGGAAGCCGGACGGGTCGAAGGAGTCGGGCGCGGTGCCGCCGACCGGCCACACCACGTAGGTGTTGTAGCCGTACATGGTGTCCACGGCGGCGGTGTAGCGCAGCGGCACGTCCGTCTCGTAGGCCGAGCCGGGCGCGATCGGGGTGTCGAACCGGCACCAGGCGCCGGCCTCGGGCCGGTCCGCGTAGTGGCAGTTGGAGTGCTCGCGGGCGAGCTGGACGCCGTCGGAGTCCTGCACCAGCAGCATGACGCCCTTGTCGGCGGGGGCCGCGCCGGTGTCGACGAAGGCCGGAGTGCGTTCGAAGACGGCGCCGGGGGCGATGCCCTTCAGCGCCGGGTAGGGCCGGGTGACGAGCTTCGGCCCACCGACCAGGACGTCGGTCCTGCCGGTCACGGTGGGCGCGTCGGAGGCGGTGGCGGTGTAGGTGAGGGCACCGGTGTCGCCCGCCCTGGCGGCCGCGGTGGGCTTCAGGAAGAAGGGGTCGATCGACTCCTTGCCCGACAGCGGGCCGACCGCGCACCTGACCTTGAGGGCGCCGGTGCTCTCGCAGTCCCCCGTGACCACCATCGTCGCCTTCCCGGCCAGGGACGACGCGTCGACCGTGACCGAGACGTCATGGGCGTCCCCGCCCGAGGCAGTGATGCCGAGGTGCAGGTTCGGGCCCTCGCCCTCGGTGGGCAGGTAGTAGTTCTCCTGAGTGTCCAGGACGAGCGTCGTTCCGGCGGCGTCGGCGGCCGGGGTCGCGACCGCCAGGACGGCGGTTGCGAAAGCGGCGGCGGCCGCTGTCCGCCATGATCTGGATATCGTCAGCACGTTACGTGGACACGCCAGAGCATACGAAGGTTGCGTCCGACGGGCCGTCGGTCGACGGACAGGAGACGGTCAGCCGGCGCCGCTGCCCTGGGCCCCCGCTGCCACGATCGCCTTCAGGATGACCGTGTGGATCTGGGACGGGTCGTTGACCTGTTGGCCGGAGCCGCGGGTGGCCTCGGCCAGTTGCTGGGCTTCGGCCCGGTCGGCGTCGGGGCCCACCGCGATGACGATGAGCGGGACCGGGCGTTCGGGGTCGGAGAGCCGTTCGAGCTCGGAGATCAACTTTCCGCGCGAGATGCTGCCCGGGTCCTGGTTCACCCCGTCGGTCAGGACCACCAGCGCGTTGAACTTGCCCTGGGCGTAGGAAGAGGTGGCCGCCTTGTACGCGGCGAGCGTGGTGTCGTACAACCCGGTCGCCCCGCCCGCCACCGGCTGGAGGCCGGCGAACGCCGCCGACAGCCGCTCGCGTTGGGTGCCCGCCCCGCTTCCGCCGCTGTCGCCCAGGCGTTCGGTCGGCACGAGGATCTTGTAGTCCTTGTCGCCGTCGAGCTTGGTGGAGAACTCCCACAGGCCGATCTCGTCCTCCTGGGTGAAGGTCGCGAGGGCCTGGAGGAGGGACTCCTTGGTGACGTCCATCCGGGAGCGGCCGGTGCCCGGCACCGGCTCCGACATGGACGAGGACGCGTCCACGACCGTGGTGATCCGCGCGCTCTGCACGGTGATCGTCCAGGTGCCGAGGGCCTCCTGGAGCGCCGCCGCCGAGGCGGGCTCGCCGGGCGCCGCCGAGTACGGCTGCGGCACCTTGCCCCCGGCCTTCGCGACCAGTGAGGCCGACACCTGGTCGTCGGACGTCCGGAACCCCCGGTCCGTCAGCAGCTGTTCCTGCTCGGGCTTGCGCAGATACGTCATGAACCGGATCGCCGCCCGGCTCTCGTCCGTGGTCAGCCGGGTCTCGTCGACGAGCGCGAAGGGGTAGTCGAGTCGCGGTGAACCGTCCGTCGGGTAGAAGAAGCGCAGGTCTTCCTCGGAGTCGGCCGAGGAATTGTGCGCGAAGGCCGCCTGCTCGGACAGGACCAGCGCCTGATTGCGCTTCGGGTTGCCCTGCTCCGTGCCGGAGGCGTCCCGCGGGAGGGTCTCCACCACCTGCCCGTCGCTGTCCGAGATGCGCTGCGAGAGCGACTTCATCATCGCCGCGGCCTGGGTCTCGCCGCCCTTGACCTGTCCGGCCGCGCTGCTGAGCTGGGTGAGGGCGAGCAGTCCGGTCGCACTGCGCGCGGGGTCGGCGGCGCCCAGCTTGAGGGAGTCGTCCTGGAGCGTGGCACCCGCCAGCTCCAGCCAGCCGTACGTCTTCTGCGGCCAGCCCAGCGACCGGGCGGCGGCCGGTACCGTCGCCACCCCGACCGGGCTGGAGGCCACGTTGCCGACCCGTGCCACCTCCGTCGCGCCGCCGTCCGCGTCGATCTGCTCGACCCAGACGTCCGAGTCCGGCACCCACACCTGGACGCCGGGGTCCTTGCCGGCCGCGAGGGTGTCTCTGACCTTGTACGACTCGCGCGCGGTGACCGTGATGTCGACGCAGCGCCCGTCGGAGGTGAGGTTCTCGTCGTGGGCCCGCTCGGCCGCGGCGCGCAGGGCCGGGGCCACGTCGGGGGAGGCGGCGACCTCCAGGCGTACGGCCTCGTCCCGGCAGGAGGAGCCGAAGGAGAACAGACCGCCCTGGACGGCCGCTGCCGTGCCGCCGGCGACGGTCAGGACGAGCACCGTCGCGATGGCCACGGTCCTGCGGCGCGCGCGGGGACGGGGGTCGCTGCCGCCCGCCCCATACTGATCGGGCAAGCTGTGACGTCCCATGGCGGTGGTGCCCTCCCCTGTCGCTCTCTCCGTGCCGGCACGGCCGGTTATGGCAGGAAAGGGGGAGGTACGCCCCGTACGGCGTCCGTCCCCCCAACGGCCTTGCGCACGATCTTCGTAACTTCTTTCGAAGGACCCTAGCGGGGCGCTGATGGGGATGAGGCGGGATTACTCAACTGGAGGCAGGTGTGCAGGCGGAGGAAGGGGCAGTGGCCGATTCTTTTCCGCAGATGGCGCTCTCGCGGAAGTTCTTCCGTGACGAGACGCTGCTCGTTCTGGGGCTTTCGCTCGGTGCGAGCGGTGTGTCCGCGCTGATCAGTTTTGTCGGATCGGTCACCAAACCGGGGGGTCTCAAGGACCAGGCCGCGACCCTCAACGCCTCGGCCGCACCCGGCCGTCCCTGGCTGGATCTCGCCTGGCAGCTGTTCGGGATCGCGTCGGCGCTGGTGCCCGTCCTGCTGGTCGCGCATCTGCTGCTGCGTGAGGGGCAGAGCCTCAGGACCCTGGGCTTCGACCGCACCCGGCCGGGGCCGGACCTGCTGCGCGGGGCCGGGATCGCGGCCGTGATCGGCAGCACCGGGATCGCGTTCTACCTGGCCGCGCGTGGTCTCGGCTTCAACCTCACCGTGGTGCCCGAGGCGCTGCCCGACGTGTGGTGGAAGTACCCGGTGCTGATCCTGTCGGCGATGCAGAACGCGATCCTCGAAGAGGTGATCGTCGTCGGGTATCTGCTGCGCCGGCTCGGCCAGTTGGGCTGGACGCCGGGCACGGCGCTGGTGGCCAGTTCCGTGCTGCGCGGCAGCTACCACCTCTACCAGGGCATCGGCGGCTTCATCGGCAACATGGTGATGGGCGTGGTGTTCGTCTATCTGTACCGGCGGTGGGGGCGCGTGGGTCCCCTGGTGGTGGCGCATTCCCTGCTCGACATCGGGGCGTTCGTGGGGTACGCGCTGCTCGCGGGGAAGGTCGGCTGGCTGCCCACGGCGTGACCCGGGGCCGCGCCGCTTGAAGCCCGCGCTCTGATTCAGGCGAGCAGCTCGCCCTCGATGACCGTCACCGCGCGGCCGGTCAGGAGGGTGCGGTCACCGCGCAGGTGTGTGCGTACGCGGCCGGAGCGCGGTGAGGCCTGGAGGCCCGTGAGCGTCGTACGGCCCAGGCGCCGGGACCAGTGGGGGGCCAGGGCGGTGTGGGCGCTGCCGGTGACCGGGTCCTCGTCGATGCCGACGTTCGGGAAGAAGCAGCGGGAGACGAAGTCGTAGCCGAGCTCGGGGTTCTCGGCGCGCGCGGTGGCGATGATGCCGCGCTCCGAGTAGGCGGCCAGGGCCCCCAGGTCGGGGCGCAGGGCGTGCACGGTCTTCTCGTCGGCGAGTTCGAGCAGCAGGTCGCCGATGTTCGGGCCGGTGTCGAAGGCGGTGAGCGGCTCGGCGCCCAGTGCCTCGGCGACCCCCTCGGGGAGTGCGACCGGGGTGAGCGGGGCCGTGGGGAAGTCCAGGGTGATCGAGCCGTCCTCGTCCGGTGTGGCGATGAGGACCCCGCTGCGGGTCGCGAACCGCACCGGGCCCTCGTGGGCGCCGGTGGTGTGCAGGACGTGGGCCGTGGCGAGGGTCGCGTGACCGCACATGTTCACCTCGGTGACGGGCGTGAACCAGCGCAGCGCCCAGTCGGCCTCGCCGCCCCCGGGAAGCCGGTGGGCGAAGGCCGTCTCGGCGTGGTTGACCTCCAGGGCGATGTTCTGGAGCCGGTCGTCGTCCGGGAAGGCGTCGTCCAGGAGCAGCACCCCGGCCGGGTTGCCGGCGAAGGGGCGGTCGGTGAAGGCGTCGACGATTCGAATGCGCATGGGACGACCGTAGGGGGCGGATTGGCCCGTGGAACAAGGCCAATCCTGCTCCCGTGGACCGATTTTCTCGCGCCATGAAGTGATCTGGGTCACATGCTGTCACGGTGGTCCGCCGCCCGGTGTCTTGAGGCCGAACCCCTTGAGGGCGCACCCCTTGAGGCGGCCGATGAGATACGGACCGATGAGACGGAACAAGGAGACACCATGAACACCGAGATCCTCGTGATCGGCGGCGGCTACGCGGGCGTCATGGCGGCCAACCGGCTCACCCAGCGCGACGACGTGACCGTGACCCTCGTCAACCCGCGCCCGACCTTCGTCGAGCGGATCCGGCTGCACCAGCTGGTGGGCGGGACGCACCCGGCGCTCGTCGAGTACCGGAAGGTCCTGGCCGAGGGAGTGCGGCTGGTCGTCGACAGCGTGTCCCGGATCGACGCCGACGGGCGAGAGGTCGCGCTGGCGAGCGGCGGCACGCTCGGCTACGACTACCTGGTCTACGCGGTGGGCAGCGGAAGCGCCGACCCGAGCGTGCCCGGAGCGGCCGAGTTCGCCCACCCGATCGCCACCCTGGAGGACGCCCAGCGGCTGCGGCCGCTCGTCGAGGCCATGTCCGCCGCGGCCCCGGTGACGGTCGTCGGAGCCGGTCCGACCGGTATCGAGACCGCCGCCGAACTGGCGGAGCAGGGCCACGCCGTGACCCTGGTCTGCGGTGGGGTGCTCGGCCCGTACCTGCACCGCAAGGGCCGGCGCTCGGTCGCAGGCCGGCTGGCCGGTCTCGGGGTGACCGTGCTCGAAGGTGTGCGGGTGGCGGCCGTGACCGGCGATGTCGTACGGCTCACCGACGGCCGTACGATCCCCAGCGCGCTGACCGTCTGGACCGCCGGCTTCGGCGTGCCCGACCTGGCCGCGCGCAGCGGGCTGACCACCGACGCCCTGGGCCGACTGCTCACGGACGAGACCCTGACCAGTGTGGACGACGACCGCATCGTCGCGGCCGGCGACTCCGCGGCACCCTCGGACCTGCCGCTGCGCATGAGCTGCCAGGCCGCGATCCCGCTGGGCGCGCGGGCCGCCGACACCGTGCTCAGCCGGATCGCGGGGGAGTTGCCGGGGCCCCTCAACGAGGCGTTCGCCGGCCAGTGCATCAGCCTGGGCCGCGGTGCCGGGATCTTCCAGTTCGCGCGCCGCTCCGACGTCGCGGTGGGCCTCCACATCGGCGGTCGCCCCGGCGCACGGGTGAAGGAGTTCGTGTGCCAGGGAATCATCAAGCACCTCGCGGGCGAGGCCGGCAAGCCCGGTTCGTACGGTCTGCACAAGGTCTCGGGCGGCCCCAAGCGGCAGGAACTGCTGGAGGCCCGGCGTGCCGAGAGCGCGGCCCCGGCCACCGTCGAACAGGTCGCCTAATCCGCTGGCGATCAGGGGAGGGACCGGAACATGACTGATCACGCCACCGACACGTTCGTCGCCCACCGCAACCTGCTCTTCACCGTCGCCTACGAGATGCTCGGATCGGCGGCCGACGCGGAGGACGTCCTCCAGGAGACCTGGATGCGCTGGGTCAAGGTGGACCTGGAGCGGGTCGAGGACCCGCGCGCCTACCTGGTCCGCATCACCACCCGGCAGGCCCTCAACCGGCTGCGCACCATGACGCGCCGCAAGGAGGCCTACGTCGGCCAGTGGCTGCCCGAGCCGCTGCTCACGGCGCCGGACGTGGCCGAGGACGTGGAGCTGTCCGAGAGTCTGTCGATGGCGTTGATGTGCGTCCTGGAGACGCTGTCCCCGACGGAACGCGCGGTGTTCGTGCTGCGCGAGGTCTTCGACGTCGACTACGACGAGATCGCGGCCGCCGTGGAGAAGAGCCCGGACGCGGTGCGCCAGATCGCGCACCGCGCCCGCCGGCACGTCGACGCCCGCCGTCCGCGCAGAACGGCCTCCGCGAGCGAGACCCGCGCGGCGGTGGAGTCGTTCCGGCTGGCGCTGGAGACCGGGAACCTTCAGGGGCTGCTCGACGTGCTCGCGCCCGATGTCGTCCTCGTCAGCGACGGCGGCGGCATCAAGCAGGCGGCGATGCGGCCGGTCGTCACCGCCGACAAGGTCGCGCGCTTCATCTTCGGCGGCATCAACAAGTTCACGATCACCTTCACCTGCGAGGCGACGGAGGTCAACGGCAGCCCGGCGCTGGTGCTCCACGTCAACGGCGAGATGGACGGCGTCCTCGCGGTACGGGTCGAGGAGGGGCGGATCAGCGGTCTGTACTACGTCCGCAACCCGGAGAAGCTGACACGGGTGGAGGCGGAGACTCCGCTGACGCTGGGGGCGGCGCCGACGGCGGAATGACGGCGGCTCGGCGCTTCCCATTGCGCGAGGAGCGGCGGGGCATCCATTATCAGGAAACCTGTTACTTTAACCTTGTAGCGATGGGTGCCAAGTCATGCCGTTCAGCTCCCGTTTGCAGGCCAGAGCGATCCAGCTGCTGCTGGGTCGGGTCATGACGCGGGTCCACGAGGACCTGCGCTTCACCGAGATCCCGGCGTACACCGAGACCCTGCGGGTGGACACCGGCGCCGGTCCGGTGACCTGCACCGTCTACCGCCCGACGGCCGGCACCTCTCCCGCCCCTGTGTACGTCAACTTCCACGGGGGCGGGTTCGTGGTGGGTCGGCCGGAGCAGGACGATCACATCTGCCGCTACCTCGCGGCCACGGCCGGCTGTGTCGTGATCAACGTCGACTACGCCGTCGCCCCGCAGCGGCCGTACCCGGCACCCGTCACCCAGGCCTACGACGTCACCGCGTGGGTCGCCGGGAACGGCTCGGCGGGTGGCTGGGACGGCTCGCGCCTCGCCGTCGGCGGGCACAGTGCCGGGGCCAATCTGACCGCCGCGGTGTGCCGTCTGGCCAGGGAGCGGGGCACCTTCACGCCCCGGCTCCAGATCATCGACTCGGCCCCGCTGGACCAGCAGGCCGACCCGGCCACCAAGCGGTCCCTCGTCGCCAAGCCGCTGCTGTCTCCCCAGCTCATGCGGATCTTCACCGCGGCCTACGTCCCGGACCCCGCCGACCGCGCCCACCCCCTGGTCTCGCCCGCACTCGCCGACGACCTCGCCGGCCTGCCGCCCGCCCTGGTCATCACGGCGGAGAACGACCGCCTGCGCGACGAGGGCGACGCCTACGCCAAGGCCCTGGAGGCCGCGGGCGTCCCGGTCACCCACCGCGTCTTCGAGGGCGCGGACCACTACTTCACCCACACGGGGCCGGTGACGACGGGGAGGGCGGCGATCGACCTGATGGCGAGCAGCCTGCGGGAGGCGCTGAGCGACTGACGCGGGTTCGTCGCCGGGCTTTGAGGTTGGTGCCGGTCGGCCATGAGATGGACGGGGGCGGGTTCAGGCGGGGGCCAGCCGTACCTGGGAGGAGGTGGGTGTCTGCTGTTGGCGTCCTGCGGTGATCTCTCTGAGGGAACCCGCGTCCTTCAGCCTGCGCGGCGACTACTTTCCCGAACGGACCTCGCTGATGCGGCAGGTGAGTTCCGTGATCGAGGAGTTCCGCGCCACGCTGCCCCGGCAGCGCCCGCCGCGGGCCTTCCCGCACTGAGCCCCGCGGCGCGTCACCGCGTCGACTCCAGGATGCGGTCGAGTGTCCGGCGCCCCAGCAGACTCATCGTCGGATTGCTGTCGACGTAGTACCAGACGAGCCCCATCGCCTGCTCGAACGCCCACGCCTTGCCGCGCTCCCACTCCAGGTCGTCGCAGGCCAGCGTCCGCCGGAGCACGTCCCGCGGGCCCGGCCGCAGCAGGTGCCAGGCGCTGACCAGGTCCAGTGCGGGGTCGGCCGGACCGAAGCCGCCGGTGTCGAGCACGCCGGTGAGCCGGTCTCCCGTGACCAGCACGTTGCCGGGGATCAGGTCACCGTGGCTCATCACGTCGGCACTCGTGCGGGGCAGCTCACGAAAGCGGCTCCACAGCCGGCGCAGCCGGGGCACGTCGAGCAGGCCTTCGCTCTCCTCGAAGCACGTCGTCATCCAGTCGTCGTGATCCGCGATGACGCCGCCGCGGTTGTCGCCGCTGAACTGCCGTCCGCAGGTCTCGGCCTCCCGCAGGGCCGCGATGAAGGCCGCGAGGTCCTCGGCGAAGGCGTCGGACCCACTCGGGTCGGCGTCGGAGGCGACCGTTCCCGGCAGCCATGTCTGGACCGACCACGGCATGGGGTAACCCTCTCCGGGCTCTCCCAGGGCGACGGGTTCCGGCACGGGAAACCGGGACACCCGCGCCAGCTCCGCGCTCGCCCGGGCCTCCCGTTCCAGCACCGCCAGCGTTTCGGCGGCATCGGCCAGGCGCAGTGGGAAACGTGCGGCGAGGCCGGTCCCGATGCGGAAGATGGCGTGGACCGTCCCGGCCGCCGGGAGCGGTCGGATCTCCTCGCCGCTCCACTGCGGGAACTGCTCCTTGACCAGGGTCGTGACGATGTCGGCGGTCACGTCCACTTGGTCGGTGTGCATGGTCATTCCCGGAGCCCCCTGGATCGGATCAGCTGAGACGACGGCCAGTATTCACGCGCCGGGGCCCGGACCGCCCGGATTTTCGACCCTTGCCATGCGAGCTGTTCCGATATATCGTTGAAGCATCGCGACAGATCAACGATGAAACGATGAATGGAGTGATTGCGATGCGTTCCCACGGATTCGAGCGTGGACATGGTGGAGCCGGCCGTCAGGGCCGAGGTGGCTTCGAGGGCCGGCGTGGTGCCTTCGGGCCGTTCGGGCCCGGTGGTCCGGGTGGTCCCGGAGGGCCGTTCGGCGGGCCGGGATTCGGTCCCGGGCCCTGGGGGCCCAGGGGGAGGGGCGGCCCGAGGGGGCGGGCCCGGCGCGGTGACGTGCGGGCCTCGATCCTGGCCCTCCTGAAGGACCGGCCCATGCACGGTTACGAGATGATCCAGGAGATCGCCGAGCGCAGCGGCGGGGCGTGGAAGCCCAGCCCCGGCTCGGTGTACCCCACCCTCCAGCTGCTGGAGGACGAGGGGCTGATCGCCAGCGAGAGCGAGGGCGGCAAGAAGCTGTTCGCGCTCACCGAGGCCGGCCGTACCGCGGCCGACGAGGGCCCCGACGCGCCCTGGGAGGAAGCCTCCCGCGGCATCGACTTCGAGGCGCTCGGCGAGATCCGCCAGGCCGGCTTCGGCCTGATGGAGGCCTTCGGCCAGGTCTGGAAGACCGGCAACAAGGAACAGCGCGACAAGGCGGTGGCCGTCATCAACGAGGCCCGCAAGAAGCTGTACCTCATCCTCGCCGACGAGCACTGACAGTCGTACGACGATCAAAGGGCGCCCCGTGGAGAGATCCGCGGGGCGCCCTCGTGCGTGCCGTGCTCACTCCACCAGTCCGGCCAGCTTCCGCAGGGACTCGTTCAGCGCGGCGGTCCCCGAGTCCTTGAGCTTGCCCGCCATCAGGGACACGGCGGCGCCCGTGAACTCGCCGTCGATGCGCACGTCGGTGGCGTCGCCGTCGGGGGTCAGGGTGTAGCGCGTGGCCACGCTCACCGCCATCGGACCCTTGCCCCGGATGGCGAACAGCCGGGCCGGTTCCACTTGGTCGACGGTCCACTCGACCTCGGCGGGGAAGCCCATCAGCTTCATGTTCTCCTGGAAGGTCGCGCCCACTTCGAGCACCGCCGGGCCGCCCTTGGGGAAGCTGGTGTGGGTCGCGTTCCACTCCCCGTACGAGGACCAGTCCGTGAGCTGGGCCCAGACCTTCTCCGCGGGTGCCTGGACGCGTGCCTCCGCGCTGATTTCCGCCATGCGGCCACCTCTTCGTGTCGGGCTGTGGTGTCGCGGAACGTAGCCGCAGGCATCGCAACATTCAATACTGATGAACCGTCAGAAAATGCGGGCCCCTGAGCGGGGCCGGCCCAGCCGACCCCGCTCAGCCGACCGGCCGTATCGTCGCCGCGTCGAACAGATCCCACGCGCGTGGGAACGCGCTCTCGTCGTGGCAGTGCCAGGCCTCCCAGAACAGGTCGGCGAGCCGTGCGTCCCTCGGGGCGTACACCCGGTACACGTACTGCCTGCCGTCCACGGCCGGCAGGGCCACCAGCCAGCTCCCGCTCTCCACGCTCGTGGGGGACGAGTGATGTCGTGTTGCGGTTGCGCAAGGGGCGCATGGCAAGGCGGCGCGCGCCCGCCGTGACGGACAGTCCTGATCTCCTCCGTAAGGAGGAGATTCCGGCTCCCGGGGTCCGCTCTGCGTGGGACGCGAAGATGCTTCCCTTCGGGGATGACGCGCCGCGGTGGGACTGATGAGGTGGGGGATGTGCACCCCCGTATCCCCCGGCAGTCGGCCCGCGACCAGGACCGCCCGCCGCAGATCGCCCCGGACAACGATGCCGGCCTCAGTGTGGAACTGGCGGCGGTCGTCTCCGGCGCCCGCAGGCGCGCCCTCCGGGACGGGGACCGGCAGATCGACACGGCCCATCTGCTGCACTCCCTGCTGGAGGCCGACCCGGAGGCCTACGCACTCTTCGAGGGTGAGCCCCAACTGCCCCGGCTGCTCGGCTACCTCGTGCAACGCAGCATCGGCTACGGACTGCGCTGGCAGGGCACGGTCGAGGACTCCGGAGCCGTCCCCGCCGTGCCCGCGGCCGGGAACCTCGGCGCCGACCCCGCCCCGGCCGAGGGCTTCTCGCCGCTCGCCGCCGAGGCCATGGAGTACGCCCGGGTCCGCGCCGGGCGGCGTGACGGCGGCCCGGCCCGTGGGGTCGACCTCCTCGCGGCGATCCTGGTGGACTCCGAGTCCCGGGCCGTAGAGGTGCTGGCCCGCGCCGGAATCGACGCCGGGGACGTGCGCGCACGGCTCGACGACCTGCTGCCGGGAGGCCTGTGGGGCGACCCGTGGCGCAGGGACCGATAGGGAGGGTGGCACGGTCCAGCCGATGAGACAGGAGTCAACGGGGGTGACGCTCATGTCGTCCCCTGTCATCATGGGTCGGTGCATACCTCTGAGAGCAGCAGGGCCGGTGACGGCAGGGGCGTAGGACTCGGTCTCGCGCTGGTGTCCGCGCTCGCCTTCGGCGGATCCGGGGTCGCGGCCAAGCCGTTGATCGAGGCGGGCCTCGACCCGCTCCACGTGGTGTGGCTGCGGGTGGCCGGCGCCGCCCTCGTCATGCTGCCGCTCGCCGTCCGCCATCGCGCGCTGCTGCGCAGCCGTCCCGCCCTGCTCGCCGGGTTCGGCCTGCTCGGGGTGGCCGGTGTCCAGGCCTTCTACTTCGCCTCGATCTCCCGCATCCCCGTCGGTGTCGCCCTGCTCGTCGAGTACCTCGCGCCCGCCATGGTGCTCGGCTGGGTGCGGTTCGTGCAGCGACGGCCGGTCACGCGGGCCGCCGCGTTCGGCGTGGTCCTCGCGGTCGGCGGGCTCGCCTGCGTCGTCGAGGTCTGGTCGGGACTGAGCTTCGACGCCCTCGGGCTGCTCCTCGCGCTCGGTGCCGCCTGCTGCCAGGTCGGCTACTTCGTCCTGTCCGACCAGGGCAGCGACAGCGGTGAGCAGGCTCCCGACCCGCTGGGCGTGATCGCGTACGGACTCCTCGTCGGCACCGCCGTGCTGACCGTCGTCGCCCGCCCCTGGACCATGGACTTCTCCGTCCTCACGCACCGCGCCGACCTGAACGGCACCCCGGTCGCGGCCGGGCTCCTGCTCGGCTGGATCGTGCTGGTGGCCACCGTCCTCGCCTACGTCACCGGTGTGGTGTCGGTGCGCAGGCTCTCGCCGGCGATAGCCGGGGTCGTGGCCTGTCTCGAAGCGGTCGTCGCGACCGTGCTCGCCTGGGTCCTGCTCGGCGAGCACCTGTCGGCCCCGCAGATCGTGGGCGGCGCGGTCGTGCTCCTCGGTGCCTTCATCGCGCAGTCCTCGACCCCGGCCAAGGGCTCCGTGGAACCGGTCGCCACCGGCGGCGCCGAAAGTCGGTTGTCCGCCCGGGAGAACGCCGCCTAGGCTCCCGGACCATGCACACGCACATCCTCATCGTCGCTCCGCCGGCCGCCTGAGGCGGGCCCTCCGGAGTCCACGCCCGGCGGCTTGCCGGGCGTGTCGGTGCTGCCCGCAGACGAAGTCCGCGGACCCCGCCACCGAGCGGGCGTCCTCTTCCGAACTTCCGCGCCGTCGCGCGCGTCTGCGGAGAGAACACGTGTCGCATGCTTCCTCGGGCCTGCCCATCGGGCGAGGCCTCGTCTACCTGATCATCGCCGGTACCACCTGGGGCACCGCGGGAGCGGTCGCCTCCCTCGTCTACCGCACCAGTGACCTGGGCCCGGCGGCCCTGTCCTTCTGGCGCTGCGCGACCGGCCTGGCGGTCCTGCTCGGCGCCCGCCTCGCGCGGTCACGCGCGCGTACGGCCGTCTCGGAGCCCCTCGTCCGCCGGGCACTGCGCGTCGGTGCCACGGGCGTCGGGCTCGCGGTGTTCCAGACCGCCTACTTCGCCGCCGTACGGTCCACCGGCCTGGCCGTGGCCACCGTCGTCACCCTCGGTGCGGGTCCCGTTCTCAGCGCGCTCGGCGCGCGGCTGGTCCTGGGGGAGCGGCTCGGGCGGAGCGGAGCCGTCGCCGTGGCCGGCGCGCTCGCCGGACTCGGTGTGCTGACGCTCGGCGGCGCGGGGGCGGCCGTACACCTGCCGGGTGTGTTCCTCGGGCTGCTGTCGGCGGCCGGATGCTGTGTGATGACCCTGATCACACGCGCCGCCGAGGCGGAGTCCACCGGTACGTCCGTCGGGGTGTTCGCGGTCACCAGCCTCTGTCTGCTGCCCTTCGCGGCGGCCGAGGGACTGGTCCCGCAGACCGGTCAACCCGCCTTGCTCATCTGCCTGTTGGTGTACCTGGCGACCGTGCCGACCGCCCTCGCCTACGGTCTCTACTTCGCGGCCGCCGCGGTCGTCCGTCCCACCACCGTCTCCGTGGTCATGCTGCTCGAACCGGTGAGCGCGGCGGTGCTGGCCGTCGTGCTGTTCGGTGAGCACCTCACCCCGACGACCCTCGCGGGCACGCTGCTGATGCTGGGCGCGGTCGCGGGGCTCGCGGTGACGGAGGCGCGCGTGCCCGCGTGACGGGCCGAGGGGCCCTTCCTGCCCCGGGATCGCCGGGATCTCCAAGTCCCCGGGATCTCGGTGCTCGAAGGGCCCCTTCGCTCAGCCGCGTTGCCTGCGCAGCAGATGCTCGCGCGCCGCCGCGTCCCCCGGTCCGGCCCGATCCGCCAGCGCCTTGGCGATCCGCTCCCGCACCTCCGCCGTCCGCTTGCCCGCGTACTTGAACTTCGCCCGCACCCCGGTCACTTCGAGCCGCAGCCCCCGAATTCCCGGCAGCATCCGTCCGAACGGCACCTCGCCGACCGCGACGGCAGCGGAGCCGCCCTCCGGCTGGAAGTGGCCGACCTGGAGGTTCAGCAGCGCGGCCTTCTCGCCGGGGTCGTCCACCACATGGGCGCGGCACCGGAGTTGGACGGCCGCGTAGAAGCTCGTGGGGGTGCCGTGGGCGGCGGGGGCGTCCGGGTCGGCCTGCCAGGGGCCGGGGACGTAGGCGTAGTCGTCGACCACGCTCAGCAGGACCTCCGGGTTCGCCTCCAGGGCGCCCCACAGCGGGTTGGGGCGCGCGAGGTGGGTCAGGGCCTCGCCGCGCTCGGGGTCGTAGAAGAAGTGCAGCGGCTGGACGAACGGGGGCTCGCCCGCAGGTCCGTTGACGGCGAGCTGGCCGAAGTCGTGGACCGCGAGCCACTGTTGCCACTCGGCGTCGGAGTGGGGTGCGTCCCAGGGGTGGATCAGCATCACAGGGTCGTCAGGTAGTCGGGGACCTCGGTGCCGGGGGCCAGCTCGGCGTCGGCGACCGGGGTGCCGTAGCCCTTGCGCAGCGGGAGGACACCGGCCCAGTGGGGGAGGGCGAGGTCCTCGGGCTCGTCGTTGACCCCGCCGGTGCGGAGCTTGGCGGAGACCTCGTCGAGGTCGAGGCGGATCACGGCGGTCGCCGCCAGCTCCTTCTTGTTGGCGGGGCGGGAGTCCAGGGCGCGGCCGGGGACCACGTGGTCGACCAGGGCGTCGAGGGCGAGGCGCTTCTCCTCGGGGTCCGTGACGTCGTAGGCCAGTCCGTGCACCACCACCGACCGGTAGTTGATCGAGTGGTGGAAGGCCGAGCGGGCGAGGATCAGCGCGTCGACATGCGTGACCGTCAGGCAGACCGGCAGCCCGGGGTCGGCCTGGCCGGTCATCCGCAGCGGGCGCGAGCCCGTCGAGCCGTGGACGTAGAGCCGCTCACCGACCCGGCCGTAGAGCGTGGGCAGCACCACCGGGGCGCCGTCCCGGACGAAGCCGAGGTGGCAGACGTACCCCTCGTCGAGTATCGAGTGCACCAGGTCCCTGTCGTACGAGGCCCGGTCGGCGGAGCGCGTCGGGACGGTGCGGTCGGTCGGCGCGTAGGAGGTCGGCTCCGGCGTGGTCGCGGTGGTCCCCTGCATTGCGGTCTCCATTGCACTAGTGCATAATCTGCTTTGTGCTAGGAGGATATCGGATCGAGGGTCGGCGCGCAGCGGAGATTGCGGCGAGCGTCGAGCGCGCGGTGGGTGCGGGAGAGCTGGAGCCCGGTCAACCGCTGCCGCCCATGCGGGAGTTGGCCGGGGAGCTGGGCGTGAATCCCAATACGGTCGCGGCCGCGTACCGGACCCTGCGCGAGCGCGGGGTCATCGAGACCGCCGGACGCAGGGGCAGCCGGGTGCGGTCGAAGCCGGCGACCACCGGACGCGACGACATCCGCGTGGAGGTCCCCGAGGGCGTGCGGGACGTGTCGAACGGCAACCCGGACCCGGCGCTGCTGCCCCCGTTCGGCCCCGCCTTCGCGGCCGCCGCCGCACAGGGCGACCGGGAGCCGGTGCTGTACGGCGCGGCGACCGTGGACCCGGAGCTGGCGCGGCTCGCCCGCGCGGCGCTGGATGCGGACGGTGTCCCGGCCGGCCCGCTCGCCGTCGCCTCCGGTTCCCTCGACGTCATTGAGCGCGTCCTCGCCGCCCATCTCAAGCCGGGCGACACCGTGGCCGTCGAGGACCCCGGCTGGGGCAGCCTCCTCGACCTGGTCCCCGCCCTCGGCCTGCGCATCGCCCCGGTCGGCGTCGACGACGACGGCCCGGACCCCGAGGACGTGCGCCGCGCCCTGGAGTCGGGCGCCCGGGCCCTGATCGTCACGGACCGCGCCCAGAACCCGACCGGCGCCGCGGTGACCGCCGCACGCGCGCGTGCCCTGCGCGCGGTCCTCGCGGACCACCCGGACACGCTCCTGATCGAGGACGACCACGGCCACGGCATCGTCGACCTCCCGCTGCACCCCCTCGCCGGCGTCACCCGCCACTGGGCCTTCGTCCGCTCGGCGGCCAAGGCCTACGGCCCCGACCTGCGACTGGCCGTCCTCACCGGCGACGGCACCACCGTCGACCGCGTCCACGGCCGGCACCGCCTCGGCCCCGGCTGGGTCAGCCGGATCACCCAGCGGGCCGTGGTGAACCTGTGGGCGGACGGCGTGCTGGACACGGCGAAGGTCGCGGCGGCCTACCGCGACCGCAGGGACCGGCTGATCGACGCACTGGCGGCCCACGGCGTCGAGGCCCACGGCCGCAGCGGACTGAACGTCTGGATCCCGGTCCCGGACGAGACGGGAGCGGTGGCCCGGCTTCTGCACGCCGGCTGGGCGGTGGCCCCGGGAGCCCGCTTCAGGATGGGCGCGCCGCAGGGAATCCGGGTCACCGTCGCGAACCTGGAGGCCGACGAGGTCGCCCCCTTGGCCGACGCCGTCGCGAGGGCCGTGGGCCCGGCGCCCACCCATGCCCACTCGCACCCCCGCGTGGAGAGGTGACCCGCATGCTGAACCTGGAGCGCCTGCGCACCCTGGACGCGCTGGCCCGGCACGGCTCGGTCAGCGGTGCCGCCGAGGGGCTGCACATCACGACGTCGGCGGTCTCGCAGCAGTTGTCCAAGCTGGAGCGGGAGGTCGGCCAGCAACTCCTCGCCAAGAACGGCCGGGGCGTCCGGCTCACCGACGCGGGCCGCCTGCTGGCCGAGCACGCGGCCCGCATCCTGTCCCAGGTCCAACTCGCCCAGTCCGATCTGGAGGCCCAACGCGGCCAGGTGGTGGGGGAGTTGCGGCTCGCCGCGTTCCCGACGGCCGCCCGCGGCCTGTTCCCGGCCGCGCTGGCCGCCCTGCGCTCGGCACACCCCGGGCTGCGGATCAGCTCGCGCGAGACGGAACCGGAGCCCGCGATGCTCGCGGTCCTGCGGGGCGGCTACGACCTCGCGGTCGTCCTGGACTGGTACAACAAGCCGCTGCCCGTGCCGGAGGGGCTGATCAAGGCGTCGATCGTCGAGGACACCGCCGACGTGGCGATGCCCGCCACCCACCGCCACGCGCACCGCGCCGAGGTCGACCTGGAGGACTTCGCCGACGACGACTGGGTCACCTGGGGCGAGAACGAGTTCTGCCACGAGTGGCTGATGCACACCCTGCGCGCCAAGGGCATCGAACCGCGCGTCGCGCACCGCGCGGAGGAGCACGCGACCCAACTCGCCCTGGTCGGCGCGGGACTCGGCGTCTGCGTGGCGCCCCGGCTCGGCCGCGGCCCGGTCCCGGACGGGGTGCGGACCGTGCCGGTGCGGCAGCCGGTCAGCCGGCACATCTACGC